>JADFIX010000107.1 GCA_022566435.1 Planctomycetota bacterium | reverse complement strand
ATCGCCAGAGCCGATCCCAGCGTCCGGCCAGATCCTCGAACCCCTTCCGGTCGAGCTTCACCGCCTCGGAGATCGCCAAGCAGATGAAGATCAAGACTACGACAGGGTCGCTGTTGACCGGGTTGCCGGCGGGTAAGTACTTGCTGGCGAGCGGGCAAGTCGCAAATCGCGAGCAACTCGAAGAGTCCGTCAAGCAGCTTGATTCGGTGTTCGCCATGGCCGGCGATGTGGAAGGCTTAAATCAGGAGAAGGTGACCGAGATCAAGAACTTGCTCACGGAGTTAACGCCAACCATCTCCGCCACTCGATTTTTGATTCAGGGTTTGGCGCCGGGTCCGGACGGCCTGTTCGGTGTTTCCGTGGTCATCAAGACATCGGACAGCAAGAAGTTGGTGGCTACCATGGGCAAGATCGTCGAAGTCGGAAAGCAGATTCTCGCCGAGCTTGCATCCGCTGAGGATGCCGACGAATGGATAAAGGAAATCGAGGGCATGGTTGGCCACACTCGCGGTGCCGAGAAAATTGCCGGTGCCAGCGTCGATCACTTCAAAGTCGATTTCTCGAAGAGCGAGGAGATCGACGAGGAAGACCTGGAAACGGCGCTCAAGATCATCGGTAAAGACGGTGTATTGCTTCGCTTGGCGGCCGCGGATGAGAAGACGGCCGTCATTTCCTTCGGCGGCGGCAAAGACTATATGAATCGGCTTGTCGACCAGGCCAGGTCGAGTGATGCCCCGCTTGATAGCGATGTCGGCGTCAAGAAAGTCGATTCCCATCTTCCCAAGGCACGATACTTCGCGATGTACCTGGCCGCGGATCAAATCGTCGCCACCATCAATAATGTCATGACCGTGCTGGACGAGGAGAAGCTGCCGTTTGAAGTGCCGGAAATCAATGCCCCGCTTACGGTGTGCGGAACAGGGGGAGACGGCTGGGCGCAAATTGATCTGTTTTTCCCCGCAGATTTGTTAGCGGCCGCTAAGAACGTCGCGCTCGCCATGATGGGGAATGCCATGGCCGCACCGCCGTCCCAGCCGCCTCCGGCGGAGTCGCCGACGGGAGGGGAGTAAGCAGAGGTCGCACGCGGGAATGGGCGTCGCGCTGCACGCCCGGCACAACCGAACCGATTCGCCATGTTGACGTAACAGTCGTGGGAGACCGCATGGAAGCAAGTGCTACGAGAAGACCAAGAGCCGCCGTCTGGACGGTAGCGGCATGCCTTGCCGGCGCAGCGTTTTCGGAATACGCACCGGCGCTGACAGCCCAATCAAAGGATGCGGCCGGCTCGCCTTCGGCTGCATCGAAGGAAGTGTTGCCGCCGAATGGTGCGGCAACTGCGGCGCCGAGTGTACAAGACGATCGGACTGCGTCGGAACCGCCCGGTCCTGACGCGGACCTGCGTCCTCGGCTCGATTTCTTCGTTCCTTCCGTCAAGAAGCTTCTGTCGGAACTGCAACGATCTCACAGTGGCGTGTTCTTCTCGCATCTCAAAACGTTGCTTAGGGAGACGGCCGGGGCATCGGCCGACGGCATTGATTCCGAACAGGCGGATGCCATTCTGGCCCGCATGGCGAAATGGCCCGACACGCCCATTTCCGTCATGACCTTCGCACCTGACAGGGAGGGACGGCTCCGTTGGGCGATGAGGGTGGATTGGCCGGCAAAAGCTTTGGCCGAGCGTGCTTCCTCCATTCTCGACACCGAAGCGGCGGACGAACTTTTCGAGGGGCTCCGCGTGAAACCCGTGGGCGATAACGGGTTCGTTGTTCGACTGGATGAAGAGCCGCTGGCCTTCTTGATTTCGCAGTCGCCGACCTCCTCCTATATCGCCTCTCATCGTGATCTACCGCTTGCCGCCGGTGTCTTCAGCGGGTCAGAGGAAACGGAGAAAGACGGCGCGTCCCTGGTTCTTTGCCGTTTGAACTTGACGCGTACCGAAAAAGACAGCGGCGCGACCGTGTTCTCATCATTCAATGCGGTGACCGACGTGGTCTATGCGGGTCGCGTCGACGATGAGGGTAACTGGCAGGAGACCGTGCACGTCCACTGGCCGCCGATTTCCGGAATGGGCGCCACAGCCCTTTTCGGGCGTGTCAAGCAGACGTTCTTCGTGCCACGTGAGGCGTTCGGGGCGATGGCCTTCAAGACTCTGATGGCACCCGGCATGTTGGAAAACATCGTCGGCTTTGGACCGCAGGTGACGTTCAACCCGAACGGCGGCATGGAGATCTTCGGCGAACAGGCGCTGGGGCCGATCGCTTCGTCCATTGGAAGCGAAATGTGTGTCACCGTGCTTCCCGGTTCGGGTTTCCTACCCATGCCGGACATCGTGGCCCAGGTACGATCCAAGCGGGTAAAGAGCTTGATGGATAACATCACCGAAGCGGCGAAGTTCCTGAACCAAGAGTTTCGCACGCGTGAACAGCCCGAGCCCTGGCACGAAGCCGAGGTGCGCGACCGGAAGATTGTCTGGAGTGACGGCACGAATCAGTTTCCGGGGATGATGATGCCGCTGGTCATGCGTCCGGTGTTGTTCACTACCTCCGAAGTCGACGCCAGGGGCAAGGAAAGAGATTTTCTGGTGGTGGCGTGGACGAGCACTTCACCCAAGCGCTTCGTTCGCCGCTGGCTCGATCTTCCCCGCGCTGACAAGAAGAAACTCTTCCTGCCGAATCGCAAGAAGACCAATGGCCAACTCTGGCTCAATTGGAACGCTTTTTACGGATGGTTGAGCCCGTACGCCAACCTCGCAATCGGTATTGTGGCAAAGGACGCCTTGCTCCCGCTTCCAGATGAAGTGGCGACCGATTTGACCGACGCTACGGTGACCATAAAGACGCGATACACTGGGCTCCAGATGAAACATAGCGGTCCCCTTCCCATCGGGGCGCTGATCGTACCGACGTTCTTCACCAGCTCGGTGGTACCGGACGAGAGCGGCGGCAGCGATCTGGCGCGTGAACGGTTGGCCTCGCAGCGTCTGAAGGTCTTCCACCATCATGCGAAGTTGTTCAAGGAGGATATCGGACGCTGGCCCGCGGAGTTGGCGGAGCTGGACGGCTACATCGACTTCGCCGGCAATCCGGGATTGTTGAAGTTGCAGCTTTCGTCTCGAAAAGGCTGGACCGACTTGTTCGAGAATCTTTTCGGCGGTGATGATGATGACGACCACGACGAGGATGAGGAAGATGAAGATATTATGGCGGACGATGGTGCCCTCGATTTGGACGACGAACTATTCGTGATCGAGTGGGGCTCGAACTCTTGGCGGCTCGGACTTGCCAAGGGCACGCTCGAACATCTCGAGGCCCTGTTTATCGATCAGGACGGGGAGATTCATCGAGTCCAAAAGAAACCCGAATGGAAAGACGAGAACAAAACGGAGGTGGGTGAAGGAAAGGCCGAGCGGGTCTTGGAGCGCGTGGCTGAACAAGCGGTGGTGAACACGCAGCGACGTGATCACCTTTCCGGCGACCGGCGGCTCAGGTGAACGGCTAGGAGAAAATATCATGACAAGGCGAGGAATAGTTTGGGTCTTGCTGCTGGGTCTGGCGATGCCGGCATACGGACTGGACGAGAAAAAAGACGAAGGCGCCAAGAAGGGGACGGCGGCCGCCGAGAAGGTGGACGCGAAGGACAAAGAGAAGAAGAAAGAAAGCCCGATCCTTCGGCTCGCCGAATTACGGCTCGACCAGCACCTTGTCCCGGCGCGGATGATTAACCTGCCATTGCCGGGCAAGACCAAGACGCTGCAGGACGTGCTCGATCGGATGGAGAAGTGGTCCGAGGATGAGAAGATCGGTGCCGTCCTACTCGACCTCAGCCTCGTCAGACTTTCCATGCCCGATGTCGAGGAGCTCCGTGCCGGCATCGGTCGCATGCAGAAGGCCGGTAAGAAGGTGATGGCCTTCGTGAACGGCGGTACGCCGCAGGCCTATCTTCTCGCCGCCGCCGCCGACGAGATCGCCATGGGCCCGGCGGGCGCGATCATGCTGCCCGGCGTGGGCAGGGTGTTCCCCTTTATGAAGGGGCACTATCAGATGCTCGGTCTGGAATTCGACGTCATCACCGCCGGGCGATTCAAGTATCCCGGGTTCATCACCAGCCGCGAGCCGAACAAGTATTTCGAGGAAGAGTTCAACACCATTCTCGACAGTTGGATCGGCGATTACATGCTGATGATCGGGCGCGGGCGAAACCTCTCGCCCGATGCCGTGAAAAAAATCGTCGACACCGCGCTGTTCGATGCCTCATCTGCACTGCAGCACGGTTTGGTGGATACACTCGCCTACCTCGACGAGTACCGGTCGCGCATTCTCCGACGGGAGAAGATGAAACGAATGCGCGGTCAGGATGACGGCTTGGCCAATGTCAATTCGATCCAGGATTTCTTCGAGATCGTGAACGAAGCGATGCAGAAAGCGCAGGAAGCGCGAAAGGCGGTGGGTCCGAAGATCGCTGTCCTGCACGCACGGGGGCCCATTGTCGACATCAGTCTCGGCGCGGGATTCGCCTCGAGCATCATCTGCCGCGACGATTTCGTCAAAGTATTGGACGAGCTTCGAAAGAACAAGTCCATCAAGGCCGTCGTCATGCGCGTCGATTCGCCTGGCGGGTCGGGCTATGCGTCGGACGTGATCTGGAAAAAGCTGCGCGAATTGGATGAGGAAAAGCCTCTGGTGGTCAGCATGGGCACGGTGGCCGGTTCCGGCGGGTACTACATCGCCTGCCCCGCACGACGGATTTTCGCCCTGCCGACGACCATCACCGGTTCCATCGGCGTACTCGGCATATTCCGGTGCGCTCAGTCCGCGTTCAATCGTATGGATTACGAACTGTTGGAAATGAAGCGCGGCCGGCGCTCGTTGCTCGGTTCGCCGCATAGGGAACTCGCCAAGAACGACCGCGATTTGATTCAGAATCACATTAACGATTTCTACTCCCTGTTCATCGATCGAGTCGCCACCACAAGAAAAATTCCCGCGAGCGAGGTGCGCAAGATCGCGGAGGGACGGATTTATACGGGACGGCAGGCCTTGGAAGTCGGTCTGGTGGACGAGCTCGGCGGTATTGCCGAGGCCATCGAGGCTGCGCGGCGGATGGCCAACATTCCCCCCAGCGCGGAACTCAAGATCGTCCATTACCCCCGTGCCGCCAGCTTCGGCGAAATCTTCGAGAGTCTCAGTTCGATCGGCATGGGGCAGGTCATGCAAATGTTCAGCCAGGGCGTTACCGCGGCGCCGACGGTCACCTTCGACCAGCAGTTGCTCATCATGTCGCAGCGCATTCAGCCGCTGTGTTGGATGGCCGTTCCTGATTTCTATGGACCGCAGGCGCTGTGGACGAATCCGCTCGCCCGGCCCGTCGGCGTGACCCAAACGCAATTTCCGATCGAGACGCTTCTCAAAGGCGGCGGATGGTAGATTTGACGATCCCGTGGTTCAAAACGAACAACACCGGCGTTTTCTACTCACGGCTTCGATAGCGCGAACTCGCCCGTTCAGTCATTCGAGGGTGCCATGGCCAAGCCCGCACAGCGCGGGCGCCGCCATGCTCGCCGGCCAAAATACGACGACGTGAGTACAGTGCGTGCCTTATTTCAAGTCGAAGCACACCGCGCGATTCAGGTTGCGGGCGAATAGCTTGCCGCGATGCAACACGGGAACGGTCCAGCATCGGTCGCTGAGCAGTTCGATGTCCGTCTCGGGTTTGAAATCCGCCGCGCTGACCGGTGCGATCCGGAGTCGGCCGTCCTGTGTGAGAAGAATCAGATTGCCGTCGGCCAGTACCAGCGTACCGTGCTTGATGCGCGGCTTGCGCCAAAGTTCCGTGCCGGTCAGAAAGTCGGCACAAACAAGCGCCTTCTGATCGCTGGCGTAGAGCTTTCCCTCGTGCAGGATGCACGACTGGAACTTGTTCATCAACACCTTGTTTTTCCACACCTGTTCGAGCGACAGCTCGCCGTCCTTCATCGCCACCTTGAACAGGCCGGCTCCGGTCTTGTACCCGGAAGTAAGGAACAGATGGCCGTCGTGAAAAATCGGTGCCGCCGCGTTGACTTTCCAATCCGTCTTCCACGGTTGGCGCCACACTAGCTTACCGGTGGCGGCCTCGACGATCAGGGCGGAGTTGCCGGTGAACCCGACGATGTATCGGCTGCCTTGAAAATCGAAGGGGTAGGGTGTGGCGTAACTCGCGGCGTCGTCGCCGGTCTTCCAAATCCGCTTACCGGTTATCTTGTCGAACGCCACCAGCGCGCCGTCCTTCGCCCCGCCGGACGAAATCGCCAGATCGCCTTCGATCAGCACCGATCCGCTGTATCCCCACTGTGGCATGTGGCTAAACGTCGTGCGCCACAGTTCACTGCCGGATTCCGTGTTGAGACAGAGCAACGTCCCCCGCGCACCCAGAATGTAAACCCGATCCCCGTCGACGGTCGGCGTCGCCCGCGGCCCGTCACCGCCGGACGACTCCGGATACTCCTTCTCGATCGCCTTCTCCCAGATCGTCTTTCCCGTGTCGGCGTTGAGGCAGTAGATCATCTGCTTTCCGCCGGCCGTACCGCACGTATATACCCTGTCACCGACACACGCGAACGAGCTGAACGCGGCGCCGAGCTTTCGTTCCCATTTCACGGGTGGCGCACTCGTCCATTTCGTCTTGAAGCCCGTTTCGCTGCTGATGCCGTCCAAATTGGGCCCGCGAAACTGCGGCCAATCCGCAACCGCAGGCGCCGCTGCGAAAAGAATCATCACCGCCACCAGGGCGATGGGTTTGGAAAACGAATGCATCTTTCTAGATTGCTCTTGTGTCCGGGGCATGATTTTTCTCCTCGAGTCGAATCGAACCGCTAGGACGGTAACCGGCGGTGGTGGTTGTGGCAAGCGTGGGGGGTGCGATGCTTCGCGCGCAGCGGAAGCATGCCGGGAAGACGTTCCAGTTGCTGGCGCAAGGCGATGACCCGCCGCAGCGGTAGGGCGGGTCCCTCGACGCACCTTCTTGTTTGGACAAGGATGGGGCAACCGTCTCGACCTACGAACCGTCGCCCGCCATCGTACCGAGGGCGGCGCCCGATACAATCGCCGAGATCGTGTCGCTGATTCCACCGTAGAACCCGTCGACCAGGGCCTCTTGAAGAGAGCAGCCGGTGCCGGTCCCCAGCAGGAAAAGCATTCCGGTCATGACGATCTTACGCAAACCCGAGTTACGCCTTTTGGTCATCGATTCGTTCCTTACAAGACAACAATGTAGGGTGCGTCCCGGACGCACCTTTTAGCAACGTACGGTGCGTCCTCGACGCACCATGTACCTAGAAGCGCCAGGCGAAGCCCACGCCGGTATAGAAATCGTCCGCTTCTTCGTTAAGGCCGGCGCCGATTCGCCAGTCGATCTGGAAGTTATTATTGATCAGATACGTCAATCCGCCGTTGAGAAAATGGGCACAATCCGAATCTTCCGTGCTGGGATAGAACCCGTAATACTCGATATAGGCCCCCAGCTTCTCGGTCAGCGAAAACGCGCCGCTGAGCGACGCCGACGTTTGAAAGAATCGGTCGCCATCATCGTTCGGCATGCCGAATCCCACATTTCCGGCGACGGCGAAGTTGTCGGTAACGTCATAGGCCCACAACAGCACAACTTCCGGATCGACATCGCCCGACGACACGCCCGCGCTGCCGGAAGGCACCGTCATCGCGGCGATGACGCCGAAGTGGGGAACCCAACCGTCTTGCTCGAGAAATTTATACTTGATTCCGAGTGACAGATCGTGGGCACCTTGGCTCCAGTCATCTCGGGTCACGCGGCGTCCGCCTCTCGTTTCGCCCTCGAACTGGTTGTCCGACCAGGAGTAGCCTTCCCAACCGATACGAATTTCGAAGTTTTCCATCGCCCCGATTCGCAGCAGAATCTCCGGCGCGGTGTGACTCCGCACCCGATCCTTTCCCTCGCGGTCGTACGTAAAGGTATAGCCCAGCTCGAACTGCAGGTGTCCGGCAGGCACGGCATCCGTACTCTCGGTGAAGTCCGGGCGGTCGGTGATCAAGGGCTCATCCATTGGATCCGCCGCCGCAGCCGGATGGGTGGCCGGTGGCTCTTCTTTGCCCTGCGCTGCACTCATCGGAGTGACGAACAGAACCAATGACAGTGTCAGGACCCGCGAGGCAACACGTGCGACTCGACGGGTCACACCGCTGGGAATCGTACAGCCGTTTTGCATGTCTCATCTCCAATGACCTAGGCTAAGCTAAAGAAGATAATAGGCAAGCCTAATAAACTTGCAACCCCCGGTCGAGGGGTTGGGGAGCATTTTCACGAAATACGGTTTGGCGTAATTGTCCGAATCGCGTAAACCGTTGAAAATGCAGGGGTTACGTCGCAATTATGGGCCGGTGCCATTCGAGGCGGTGTCATTCCATAGCGAAACAGCGAACGGCACCGCGATAACTGTGATTGCGGTATCGTTAAGGCCGGGGCGGTTCGGGCATGTTTCGAGACGCCGAAATCGCGGTTTTCGCCGCCTAGAGCATTTCCCGTTAATGTGTTCCGTCATATCCGCATCCGGTGAAGAATCCGTGGCAGTCGTCGGGCGTGACCGAGCGCATGGCGTCGCCCACGGCTGTGACGAGTTGACGATGCGTTCGGGCG
>JADFIX010000106.1 GCA_022566435.1 Planctomycetota bacterium | reverse complement strand
ACCTTCGAGGGGGCGGGTTCGATCTTTTTTTCACATAACGCACGGAAGGATCTACTTGAGGGATCGCTCGATCTCGCGATGCTCAGGCCGACGCGGCAGCTGACCTCGACGAGTGATTTTTTCGACAAGGCCGAGCTTTCGGGCCGATTCACCGCCCGGCGGGACGGTCGCCGTGTTACGCGAATCGTCAATGACATCGAAAGACGGTTCGGGCCGCGTAGGCGCAACCGCTAGAGCACGGAACGATCTATTGTCGCGGATGCCGTAGCAGCTTCCCGCATTTACAAGGGGAGATTGAGGGGGTAGTCCGCTAGACTTGCGTGTTACCCGCGCAAGCCCCGGGGATTCCATATTTGTCGGCTCTCAAGCCGCGATCGTTTCCAAACGAACAGCTTGATCCACGCGAAAACGGCCTATTCCCAGTATGTACTAAACGCATACCCGTCCTCCAACTACTTGACAGTACAAGTTTCGTGTTGTAGCCAAACGCCAAGAGCGTTGCCAAAGCTTGCCACACACCTCCCGCTCTAGTGTAGCGTCAGCGTCACGCGGACTGGCTTACCATCGCGCTCAACATCAAGCTTCAGCGGCGACTTGCGTACTTCAGCCGCGCGATCGTCTTCAGGCATTTGCGCAAGCTGTGTTCCGTTGATCGCGATAATTCGATCGCCCGCAAGAAGACCACCCTTGGCAGCCCTGGAATTGGCGAAAACCTCCGCTACAAGCCAGGATTCGTTTTCGGCTAGAATCTGAAACCCATACCGCGGACGATCGGGATCGTCTGCCACCGGTCCGCCGGTGCTTGCTGGAGTGTCCGGCGCAACCACGTCGCGTACCGCGTGGATCATCGCCGCGCATAGGCCATCCGAGCTGCCTGCGTTGCTCTGCACGACAATGGCCAGTCCCTTGCTCGGCCAAAGGGCGAACGCCGCGGTGTAGTGTCCGTCACCGCCGAATAATATCCCACCCTCGCCGCCCCCCCCTGGGCGCAATTCGGGCAAGTTCAACGCTGTCGCGGAGCTGAAGAAACTCGTGGGCTTCTTGGCTTCGATGTCACAAAGCAGATTGCTTATCTTAGCAAAATCCCGGATCGTGCAGCTCATGAACCCAGCCGGCATCAAGGCGGGCAGACCCTCTCGCGGGGGAACGACGGCCTCGAAGCCTTTCGGCGTCCGCATATGCCCGGTCCACCCCGGTGGGTTCCGCACTTCTTGGGGCATGCCCACGGTGGTCGAACTCATTCCCAGCGGCGTAAAGACTTCATCGCGCATCGCTTGCTCAAAGCTTTTATTCGTTAGACATTCGGCGATGTATCCAAGCAGTCCGTACCCTGCGTTTGAGTAGAGGAATCGCTTTTTCGGCTTCGTCGCCGGCGCTTCCATCAGCAGATGCGCGACAAACGCGGCTCGCTGCTCGTGCGCGGTGCCGCTCTGATCGAACAAGATCGGCGTGTCCTGGGGAGTGATTTCCGTATAGGGTTGCAAACCACCGCGATGGGAGAGGATGTCTGCGATCGTCACCGAACGATAAACGTCGCGCATCTTCACGTCGGCGAGTAGTTCGCCGACGGTCGAATCCCAGCCGAGCAGTCCCCTGTCCGCAAGCCGAGCGATGAGCAGGCGCGTCCACGCCTTCCCACATGAGCCGACCAAGGAACGGTCTCCGTCACCGACTGCTTTTTTCGAATCCAGCCCGCGAACCCCGGCGTTTCCGACCGCCACGAGGTTCCCATTGATCATCGCGGCTGCCGCCACACCGGGGGCCTTGAAACGCTTCCGTATCGTTTCGAGCATCGCGGATAAATCCCTTGGTGGCTCTCCGGACAAAGCACCCGTCTTCGATGCAGAAGAGGCTTGCGCGCCAGCGTCGCCCCTCGCTGAGGATTCAATTGTCGAACCCAAACCTACGATGGCCATGATCACCGCCAACTCTATCCAAGAAAGACGTCGTCTTTGCATCTTTTTCACTCTTTCTGCCGCAGGTGTCCCGGCGAATCGTTCATCTTTTCTGGTTCCAAGTTAGTGCTACAGCGTAAAGTCGTCTTGAAGTCGTACCGCAGGCATCTTGCTTGCATCGTGTCGTACCGCAGGCATCTTGCCTGCATCGTAATGACGGCTCGTGCAGGCTAGAAGCCTGCGGTACGAGTGAGCCTGCGCTATAGGTTCCGTTCCTTACGTCATGGGGCCGGCCGGCCTTGCTCGCCCTTGCCAATCCCGCTAGCTGGGAGCTTGGCATCACACGAGAATAGACGTCGCCCAGCGGCAGACCCTGTTGTAATTATCGAAAAAATTCTAATAATAGCCGGAATGAGCGGAAACTCGCAGAAAGACGGCTGGATATCCACTGCCGCCCAAATGAAGGCTCTCGCCTCGCCGGTCCGACACCAGATTCATCTGGCGATGGAGATGCTTGGACCATGCTCGATTCGTGAGCTTGCATCGCGCATGGGCCGCGAGCCGGCCACGCTATATTACCATGTTAACATGTTGGAACGAGCGGGCGTTTTGATCCGCTCCGGCGTGCGGGGTGTGGGACGGCAAGAGGAAGCGATCTACGAATTGGTCGAGAAGCGTGTCCGCGTCGACATGAATCAGCGTTCACCGCCATTCAAAGACGCTTTGGCGCGTAGCTGCGGCGCCTTCTTGCGCTTCGCCGAGCGTGCGTTCATTACGGCCCTTAGGAAGAATGCAACGATCAAGGCGGGCCGGGCAAGCGAGCTTCGGATTCGTCAGGTTAATGTTCGTTTGACGAAGAAGTCACTCGTTGAGCTCAACGCACGACTCGACGATCTCCAAGCCTACATCGACGAAGCGGATTCCTCTTACGCAGAAAGAATGTACGCGGTCACGATATGCGTGGCACCGGTCGCGAGTGGAGAATAGCTGCGGCGATGCTCAGGCCGACGCGGCAGTTGACTTCGACCGTTGGCATCGACGAGCGGTTTTTTCGACAAGGCTGAGTTTTCGGGCCGGTTCACTGCCCGGCGGGACGGGCGTCGTGTGCTAGCCTCTCGCCCCCAAGAGCCTATCTTTTCCGATTGCTCGACTATCAAATGGGGTTGCGCGAGTAAACGAGCCACTCCGCGAGCAGGAGTGGCATGCAGTGCCTCGTAGCATACGGCGCGGGAGTCCCCTGGGCCATGTAAGTTGGGCTAGCACGACGCGGGACATCGCCTGGGGCTCAAGGCGACGCTCGGCCCTCGCGACCGCCCGAGAGTTTGTCCTGTTTAGAAAACACAAAACAATGAGTCAGGTCAAAATCACGCATCAACCTTCCGCGTACGGAGACTTTCAGTGACAGCTAAAGCCCTTCCGTTTGAGCACTCGTCTGCCTTGAGAATCTCGTTCAATCACATGGCTCATTCCGGTCTTGTAGCTTTGCTGATCGCTGGCGACGTTGCCGGATTGCAGCAAGGTCTTCACGTGCAAAAACGCTTCCTGAATGTCCGACTCCGATGGTGTGTGTTTGGCAATCGTCTGAAGATGGCCTTGCCGGTCAATCCGACCTTCAAGCTGCACGGGCAATGTGACATTGATTCCGTCGAGATCGCCCAAATCGAGACCAGAGATGGCGTACAGCGCGGTGCCGGTTGCACGCACGTGGCCGTCGGCGTCTTTTTCGTGAATCATGACGTTCTGGACGTCTTGGTCTGCGCCAATAATCGTCGCCAGCGCGAGGTTTACGTTGTTTTCGATCTCGCTACCGAACTTCTCGGCCACCAATTGCGGAGCGCGAGACCAATCGTCGAAATCTACACCGCTGACGTCGGCCGAAGGTCCGAAACGAAGGGTTTCCATCCCAAACTGACGACACGCCAGGATGTGTTCAGGATTCTCCGTAATGAATAGACAACTTGCGAGAGTCGCCTCGACGCCGAGTCGCTGAACCGCTAACTTGAATACTTTTCGGTCGGGCTTCATGACACCAGCATGCGTTGAAAGCGTGATGTGTTCATCTACAGGCTCAAAAAACTCCGTCAGCCCGAACCCGTTCAGCAATTCGACATAGTCCCGAAAAATGAGCGCGATCTTCTCTTCGGTCGGGGGTGGTATCGTAAGCTGGAAGTCAGACACCAAACACATCTCAACCGGTTCACCTGCTTGTGTGACGAATTCTTGAAAACCATGAAGGGCCTCGCCAACATGCGGAAACACCTTGTTTCCGTGAATCAGTGTATCGCCCAGATCGAGCATGAGAATCGAGAGCATAGCTACACTCCTGCGTTTGTGGCCGATGAACTATCTTCTATTCGAGACTCAAGGTATATGTGAAGGCGGCACGTCATGAAGTCGAACGCCCAGCACAATTCGGAAAGCAATCGAAAGCGAGGCGCGTGAGCACCTTCCGCGCCCCGACCTTTTTGATTTCATGCGTTCGCAACCGCTGCGTAGTTTCCGAGACGAAGGCCTGAGTTTTGTCGAATTTGATGCAGTCGTTCTCGAGGAGTGTCGCGACAAATTGAGTGACTTCGTCCTCGGTCCCGTGAAGGTCCGGAAGTCCGCCAAGGATCGAGGCACGCTGGCCAACCGAGCCGATCAGTACGGACGTTGGGGCCATGGCGATCACTCCTTTCAGGCGCGAATGGATCTTATCCAGCTTCGTGGCATGGTCGTGAACGGCTTCAGTAATCGTTTCTCCTGCCAAGCGCAACGCGCGGAAGGTGAATCGCGCTGCGCCCGACAATCCCATGCGTTTCGCCAGATCCGGCGTCATCTCCTTCGCCACCTTGAGCTTCTTCGCCTTCCCCGTCAGCGCCGGCGCGGCACCGGCCAGTATAGAAGTGGGGGCGAGCATGGCCGCACTGCCGAGCGTGATATTATGAGCGGCGAATGCGTCGCGAATGGCCAGATGGTTCGCGCCACCATTCTGATCGGTGTCGGCGTGGATCATCGCCCGACCGATCGATCGAAAGAACCGGGTTTCCAACGGCGCGGCCCTGGCCGCTTCAATGAGGAGACGCCCCGTTACCTGGGCCGCTTCGAGAAGTGCGCATTGGTTGCGCGCGGGACGTGAGTTGAAAATGTTACTGAGCGTGTCGTAAATGCAGCCGCTGACGACGCGCGCGAAGCTGTGGATTTCCGAGCTTAGATCGTCCGGCGGAGCAGAGGTCGGGAGCAACAATGGATTTTGCCATTGGAAAACGTTGAGTGCCCGCCGCGGTTTGGCGGCGGGATGGTTCGGTCCGATCGCCAGTCTCACGCCGTCCGAGAGATCCTCCGCCGTGGCTTCGACGAAGTTCGCTTGCCTCAGGTCCGATGTTACCTCGAGGAGTGTTTCGCGAATCTGCTGATCCAGCAACGCGACTAGAATGGCAACGATGTCGCCAAATGCTTCGTGGAACGCGCCGGTTTCGGTCAAACTAACGTCAAACAACTGGGGCCGAATTGCATCCAGAAACGCGTGACCCGCCTCGTGAGCAACCACATCGGTGCTGGCTCCGGAAAACGTCGTCTTACTTCCCGTGGTGCGATGGAAAAACGACAGAGACGCACGATCATAAAACGCATTGAGATCCTCGCCCACGTCTTGCCGCAAACGGAGGTTCCTCCGGTTTCCAAACCATCGGTTCAAGCGGCCATCCAGTGCCTCCCATGCCCCAACACTACGTAGCGCGGCTTCTCGGCATTGCCAGAACAGAAACTCGGAAGTGCCAATCGGGTGTAGCCCCTGATTGGCCGCACCCGAGAATGTAAAACCAGCGCGGTTTCCTGGCCGGTCCGGAGCTGGATTTATCTCTCGCAACGGTGCAAATGCTTGAGCAAGAGGATCATTCGGAAGGTAATTGATCGGCATGTGTGTTTCTCCAGTTATCAGGTTTCCCATTTAGGCTGAACATGGAACGAATCTAGGCTCGCAACGTCGCACGCATAGCACGCTGCGCCCCCGGTGTCAATCGCGTGGTGATTTTTGCAGAATTGTCTTCCCCGCTGCCACGATGTCCGGGTTCCGACCGCCCAAAGTACCGCCTGGCGAGGACCTTGGTCGAGTTTTGGCGCTCGTAGTGCGCGTACTCTTCGCCAGGCATCCCGCATTCTGGCCGACTGTGCTGCGAACTCGCGAAAAGCCGGGAGTTCTGTCCTGCGGCATGATTCGATTCGTCATGCTGGTCCGCCTCGGTCTCTCCGAATTGAGTGAAGGGGCCTTCTCCGCCTGACGGGGATCGTACTGGTTCAGCTCGACGTTTTTTCGCATGGGCGGGCAGCCATGAGTTGGAACCGTTGCCGAGAATGACCGACTTGGGCTATGATGAGCGACCAACGAGGCATACGACGCCGTTCTATCCCTTGCGGGAACGGGTGGAACGGCCCCGCCTTCGGGCACCCGGAGGATGCGGCGGCGCTGAGAGCGTGAATAAAAGAGGCCGCCTCGAACCGCGACCCTGAGGGCGACCAAAGAGGAAGTCCGCAGGGGGCGGTTTTCCGCCGGTTATGGCCCGCTTCCTTACGGGCGCGTCTCGGAAAAAGGGCTTTTCAAGCTCGTGCTGAAGCAAGGATTGCACAACGATGCAGACACTTCTGATCGCCGTCGGCGCGCTCGTCGGGTACCTGATCGCCTACCACACGTACGGGCGTTGGCTGTCGCAGAAGATATTCAAACTCGATCCCCACGCCGTGGTGCCCAGCGTTGAAGTCAACGACGGGCGGGATTACGTTCCCACCAGCCGTGAGGTCGTCTTCGGGCACCATTTCACAAGCATCGCCGGCACCGGGCCGATCGTCGGGCCCGCGATCGCCGTCCTGTGGGGATGGCTTCCGGCCCTGCTCTGGGTATTCTTCGGCAGCATCTTTATAGGCGCGGTCCACGATCTCGGCTCATTGGTCGTGAGCCTGCGGAGCCGGGGCCACACCATCGGCGAGGTGGCCGCCCGCATGATCAATCCACGGGCACGCGTGCTGTTTCTGGCGATTCTTTTCATGGCCCTGATGGTCGTGATCGGGATTTTCGGCCTGGTGATCGCCGTCATTTTCGCCAAGTATCCCATCAGCGTCTTTCCGGTTTGGGCCGAATTGCCGATGGCTGTCATGATCGGCCTCTGGGTCTACAAGCGGAACGGGCGTTTGCTGGTTCCTTGCCTCATTGTCCTGGTGCTAATGTATCTGATGACCTACATCGGAGCTTATCACCTTCCGATTGACCTCACCCAATGGGGTGTGCCGGAGAACGGTATCGCGGCGCAGGCAGCCGGTCACTCTCCATATTTCAATGCGATCGTCATCTGGACTTTGGTTTTGCTTGCCTATTGTTTCGTCGCGTCCGTCCTGCCCGTCTGGACCCTGCTCCAGCCCAGAGATTTCATCAACAGCCATGCGCTGATCCTTGCCCTGGCATTGCTCTTCGTCGGATTGATGGTTGCGCCGTTTACTGCCGAGGGATTGGCTTTCGTCGCGCCGGCAGTGAATACGAATCCGCCGAAGGGTACGCCGGCCATCATCCCTTTCCTGTTCATCACCATCGCGTGCGGCTCGATCAGCGGTTTTCATTGCCTGGTAGCGAGCGGTACTACGAGCAAGCAACTGCGCTGTGAGACGGATGCCACCGTGGTGGGCTACGGCTCCATGCTACTCGAGGGCGGATTGGCCATTATCGTGATCTTGGCGTGTACGGCCGGGCTCGGCCTGGGCGTGTACGACTATGACGGGGACGCCCATCGTTACGTTCCCGCGCTCACCCAAGCCGGAGACCCGCTGACCGGCGAGCTCGCATGGGCTCGCTACTATGGCGGCGATACCTGGTCCGGCATGACGCTTCCCAAGAAAATCGGCGGCTTCATCGAAGGTGGGGCGAATATCATGATGACAGTCGGCGTCCCCGTGACCATGGGGATCGGTATCATGGCCGTGCTCGTCGCTTCCTTTGCAGCGACGACGCTTGACACCGCCACCCGGCTTCAACGCTATGTGGTCACGGAATTGGCCACCGCGGTGCATCTGAAGCCGTTGACGAACCGCTATGCGGCGACGACGGTGGCGGTGGTATCCGGCGGCATGATCGCCATGATCGCGGGGCCGGCTGGTCCGGGCAGCGGCGGGCTGATTCTATGGCCCATTTTCGGAGCCACGAATCAGCTTCTGGCCGGTCTCTCGTTTCTTGTGATTTGTTTTTATCTACTCCGTCACAACCGGCCTGTTTGGTTTCTCCTTTTGCCGATGGTTCTGATGATCATCCTGCCCAATTGGGTCATGGCCCAACAGGTGTTCGGAGTTGGCGGCTGGCTGGCTAAGGGTCGCTATTTGTTGGTTGGAATGGGACTTGCCACGACGTCTCTGCAGATTTGGATGGTCATCGAAGGCGCCCTGCTGTATCGACGGATCAAAGGGGTCGAACCCGAGCCGCTTCCGCCCTTCGTGCGGGAGCCCACGTCGATGCCTTGCTAACCGCGGACTGTCCGCTACAGCACGATCTTCGGTCTACGTGAACCGGGGGTCGTGACAGAAACGGTTGTCGGGGTTGCAGGCTGAACGCCGGTTGCGGGACCCGCAGGCTGAAGGCCGGTCCCTTGATGACTAGCGTCGAAGTCGCCGTGCGAGGTCCAGTGCGTCCTTTTTTGTCGCAATATCTTCGTTTCGTTGGGCGCGATATACGGCGTCGATGATTTGACCGAATTCAGGTCCAGGTTCGACACCCGTCGCCAACAGATCATTCCCCGTGAGAAGTGGG
>JADFIX010000105.1 GCA_022566435.1 Planctomycetota bacterium | reverse complement strand
CGCCATCCTGGCAGAAGAATCATCGGCACAATCGGAACATATAAAAGAGAAATGCTCTAGACGGACACGGCGTGTCCTATTGTATGCCGTCCCCGTCATTCCGGCAAGTAGCGAAGAACTCGCCACGACACGTTCCGCGGCGCATCGCCACGGGCTAAGCCGAATCGTCGGCGACTTCGCGAAGTGTCCGAAGAGCGCGTGGCACCCGGGTTTGGACCCAGCCCTTTGCGTTGGGTTCGACAAGCGTTTGCTCAACATGCTGAATCGCCTCGGACGCTCCCGTTGTGTGCTGAACCGCGTTGAGGGCCGACCAGCAGACCGCAACCCAGGTAGGCGAGTCCCTCCACGCTCTCGCCCATCGAACCGAGGAGACGGGCTTTGCGCGGCAGGTCAAGAGCGTGGAGAGGACTCGCGTCCACAGCCGTGTGTATGTATCCTAATCAAGTGTCGCCTTCGACAAGGACATTTTGCTGTCGCCTTCTGCTGTGCGGCGGTTTCGCGGGTCCGGCGGGCTACGTCGCGTACATTTCAGCCGTAGCGATACATGAACTGCTCGGCCACGGTGTCACCGCCTGGCTACTCGGCGGCACGTTTGAGGGCTTCGCACTGATGCCCGACGGTATGGGCTGGGCAGCGTCATCAGCGCCGGGGCACGAGAACATCGTGCTTGCCGGGGACGTCGTGGCGGGCGTGTTGTTTGGCACCGTCCTACTGTGGCTCGCATTTCGGCTGGTTCATCCGCTCGCACGAATGACCTGCCTGCTATTCGCTTTCTGCTCGTTGGTCGATGCAACCCCTTACGCTTTCTGGAACAGCGTGTTCCCACGTCCACCGGGCGACTTTGGTCGAATCCTGCTCGACCTCCAACTCGAATGGGTCCGCTGGACGTTTGTCGTTGCCTTCGGTTCTGCTTACCTGGCCGCCACCGTCGGCTGCAACATCGCAATCTTCAGATGCTTCGAATCGATATTGGGCCGCCTTACCAAGCTGCAGGCCATCGTACTCGCGTGGGCCTTTTTCGGGTTGGTCGAAGGCATCGCCTGGTTCGGATTCGATTGGAACCAGGTGATTCAGGACGTCGGACGCCTGCCTCAATTCGTCGGAGCGGGCCTCCAACTGGCGATCGCACCGGTGCTCGTGGCCATACGAAAGAAAGAGCTCGACGCGGTCAAGGTATCGAGTCGTTGTTGGACGGTTTCAATTGCATCGGCGTGGCTCGCGGCCGGACTGCTGGTCGTCGTACTGCTTTTTTGGCTCCAACATGGTGTGTATTGGGGCGACGGGTAGCACTCAAATGGTGGTTATGCTCCGTTGGAATCACGCGGTATGATTTATCGCCATGAGTGCGGATTCTCCATCAGGTTCTAGCACGCCTTTGGCTCCCACAGCGAAACTTGTTTGTCCGCGCTGCGACTACAGCCTTCGTGGGCTTCCATCGCCGCGGTGTCCTGAGTGTGGTGTTGAATTCCGCTGGGAGGACCTCGGTAACGTTGACGAAGCACGAACATCAGGCTTCTTCGAGTACTGCCTGCCGTCTGATGTTGCCAAGTGCTTCGTGCACACTTGGTGGCGAGCACTTCACCCAGTATCGTTTTGGAATTGGGCCACGCCGTCTTGGCCCGTTCAGCGACGCCGAATACGAGCCTTCGCCGTTGTATCCGTTTTGGTCACGGTATCCTCGCTCACGTTGGTGATGACGGTCCTTCATTTCGCTATGCTTCATTGGTACCATGGTACGTTAGGCTGGCCTTCTGTGCCGGCCTTCGCCAGGTGGTGGGTGCCGCTCTGCGGCCTTATTTCAGTAGCACACGTCTTACCCTGCTTCGTTGCGGGTATACTCCTTTGGTGCTGTCGCGGGACTATCGCACAAACCCGGTATCACCCCCGATATCTGTTTCGGCTGGTGGCGTATCCAGCAGCGTTCCTTCCTCTTCTCGCGATAGCCGTACCGGCTCGTCTCATCTCTACGCTATTCGTCTATTCAAGTCGCTCCAACGCCGACTGGGCAACCGTGTTCTGGTGGCTCCAACCGAACGGTCACTGGTCGCAAAAAGTGTACGCACGCATGTTTGAAATTGATTGGTTCATGTCCGGTTTTGAGTGGTCGAACCCACTTCGCATCACGACTTTTTGTGCCCTTGCAGCCGTCTGCATAACGATGGCCTTTCCGAACTCCTCGCCAGCAAAATACGCTCGCTTCGTCGGATTCACGATTCTCGTGCTTCTCTGGCCAGTCGCGATGGTTTACGTCGGTTGGTTCGTCTCTCTCACTCTCGGGGCTCACCGATACGTGCCGAGCAAGCGTGGCTGGCTTGCTGGGGCCGTGACCGGAGCCGCTTGCATAGTGCTATTGCTCGTTGCCGACCTCTTCCTTGGCGGAGGTGCTTTCCTAGACGTGATGCGAGCTTGGCCATGAGCCAGCCAAGTAAGTCGGGCTCCGCCCAATGGCCCGATGATGAGCGTGCTGAGGCGGTGCCCCGGATATGGAAAGGAAAACGACCCGTGTCCCGGAATCGACGCCGCACTTCATTCCGGGATCGTCATGACCTCCCCAATCGGGTGCTTTAGCTAATCAGGGCATAGCAAATACGATCCTGAATCTCGCGGGTTGGGGTGCTCGGTCCAACCGAGTAAGCCGTGTAGGTCAGGCTCGACCCGACATCGGCGGACTCGATAAGGTTGCGTCGAGCAAAGCCCGACCCACCTGGCTGGCCGTCTTGGGTTTTGAAGTCATGATAATAAATTGGATCGTGGTCAATTTCAGCGTGACGGGGTAGCACAGCTACGCGCAATTGAGCTGGATGGTTTAACGGGCATGAGATCCGCATCGTCTATCAGGCGTCGGGGCTGTTTTGGGGGATAGCCCCTAAACCAAAGACGATGGAGCACGCACGCGGTCAGGTCGAGGCCACGCTCCGTACGTTCGGATTCTTATCCCCCGATTGTGCCCGTCGCTCGAGTATCGGACGGAGCCGTTCGAATTCGTCGCTCAGCGGATGGTTGGGAAAGAGCGGGCCGATCTCGGCGCCTATCGCCAACGCCTTACCGAATTGCTTGGCCTGTATGCACTCTGCAAACCTCTGGCGGATCCGGCGTTCATGCCGCAAGGCCAGCGCATCGAGCGAGGCGGCCATGGCGGACACGGTTTCCGATTCCGCTTGATCGACCAGCGCCGCGTAGACCGTTCGGCACGCGACAAGGTCTCCGCTTCTCATGGCCGCGCTCCATGTTTGCCGCAGGTCTTTTTCCGCGACTTCCCCCGGCGATATCGTCCGCCGCGACGACTCCTCAAACGGATGAAACTCAGGCGTGGGCCCGACCATGTCGCCGGTCGGCCGGTCGGCGCCGAAAGCGACAGGCCGATCCGCACCCATCGCGGTCACCAGGCGAGGAAAGCCACTTCGGTGGAGGGTCGCGGCCGTGATCGCCCCCAGTTCGCCGCCACCAACGGAAGCTAGATTGAGTACACGGACTTCTTCTGCCTGGTCATCTCGACTCGACGACTGATTCTTCTCCATCAGCGCCTCGATACGAGCCAGGGAGGACCGCAGGTCACCGACGGCCTTGTCGAGCGTTCCCATCCGCGCCACCGTACGAAACACCACGCCGAACATGGCAGCGGCGCCCAGCGCTCCTGCGACAATCATAAAGCCAAGAAAGGCGCTGATTCGGTCACCCGTCAGAGCGCCAGCGCCTGAAACGACCAAACCAATGGCCACGTACATCCCGGCCACTAGATGCAGTGTGCGCCTGGTTCGCCGGACCATCCATTGCATATTTTCGTCTTCCATCAGAACTATGCTTTCCCCGCCTCATTCGTTCACGCGGCCATTATCCCTGCGACGATTGGGACGTCGCGTTCGGTTTATTCGGCACATTCAATGGCACGAACGGACTGCTTTCCTCGTACGCACCGCGATCAGGACGTTCAAAGCCGGTGAGCGAACTCGCCACCGGCACCTTTATCTCTAGCCACATCGAGTCTTCAAACGTTTGTACCCGGCCCTCTTTTAGGGCTGCGGGTATCAGTAGTGTGTCACCCCGTTGAAACTTCACCGGCTCGTCACGCCCGGCGCACACCACGCTCCCGCGACCATCGAGCACGATCCAAATGGCGAATTCTTCCGTCAAGACCCCCTGATCGACGCCGCCCACCATACGCACTCGTTCGATGACAAAGGAATCACAGCGGACAAGGCTAGTCACCGCCGTCCACACACTGGCCACATGACGAGGTTGTTCGCCGTCGAAGGGAGCTGTGTCAAACGAAATGCAAGACAGGGCTTGCTCGAGGTGCAGTTCGCGCGGTTCGGCGGTCGACGGATCGATCCGATTCCAGTCGTATACCCGATAGGTGATGTCCGAGGGTGTCTGGACCTCGGCGACTGTCACGCCGGCGCCGAGTGCGTGAATCGTACCGCTCGGTAGATAGAAACAATGGCCTTTTCGAACGGGAATCCGGTTTAACACGGATTCCACGTCCTGTGCCGCGATCGCCTTTTCGAGCGTGGACCGGTTCACGCCCTCGCGCACGCCGCGATATATAAATCCCTTGTCGTCCGCGTCGATCACGTACCAGGCCTCATGCTTCACATGCACGCGACCGCCCAGCCGGGCCGCCATCGCCTCGTCCGGGTGAACTTGCACGCTCAGCGTGTCGCGGGCATCCAGGAACTTGATGAGAAGCGGAAAGCGCCCGTCGAAAAGCGGCGCCCGACCGATCAGATCCTCCCCCCAGCTCGTCACCAGCTCGCTCAGGGTCTTGCCCTGGGCTGGACCTTGGGCGACGCGCGACTGGTCGTCTTCCAAGTCGGCGACCTCCCACGACTCACCGAACGATCCGTCCGGCGGAAGAGGCTTGCCGAGTGCCGTCTCGAGCCTTCGCCCACCCCAAATCTTGGGCTTAATAATAGGCTCGAAAATCAGAGGATAAACATCCATGTTCACCAGGCTCCTTCTATCCGACCGATTCTAGATCGAACTGATCGGTCCGCAAGCGGTGTGTACAGTGGACCCGCTCTGTTGCAGAGCCTCCATGGGCTCATTACACTGCCCGGCTACCTGGCGTGCATAGGAAAGGACCGAGCGATGTCGACCGAACCCAGTGAAACGACCGAACCCCAGAGTGACCTCGTCACTTTTAACGAATTCGTCAAAATCAAAATGCGGGTCGGCCGGGTCATCGAAGCCGCCGTTCATCCGAACGCCGACAAACTCCTTGTCCTCCAGGTCGACTTGGGCGACGAAAAACGACAAATCGTCGCCGGACTGAAGGCCCACTATCAGCCTGAAGACCTGGTCGGCAAGAATTTGATTATCGTGGCCAATCTCGCCCCTCGCATGATGCGCGGCCAGGAAAGCCAGGGCATGCTGCTTGCGGCGAGCACCGCGGATCACGAACGGGTAATCGTACTCACGACCGACGCCGACATTTTGCCGGGCAGCGAGGTGAGCTGACCGACGGATTCCCGTCCGATTCTAGCACACGGGCATATCACGGGTCGTCTTTACCGCGCCCCCGATTCGCCTTATAATGGCATCATGTCCCATGCTCATTTTGACTGACCAGGAAAGGAACCTGCCATGCGGAACACGAAGCCACGCTCGACTCCTCGTCCGTCAGGCCTATGTGTCATATTTCTGACACTAACGTTCGCCACCTCCGCACGGTCTGCAGACGAACACGCTCTGCTGAAAATCATGGAGAGTGAGCTTTCCCTTTCCATGGAAAAGCTCGTATCACCCGAGGGCACGAAACCCTATTTTATTCAGTACGCGGTGACCGATGAGGTGGATATCTCCATAACGGCCACACTTGGAGCGATCACCCGTAACCGGAAAAACCACACTCGCCAACTGGACGTCGACCTCCGCTGCGGCGACTACGCCCTCGACAACACCCATCAGGTCCGCGGTGGATTCTTCGGTGGCTACGACCGCTGGCGCGGGGCGCCGGGGCTGCCACTCGACGGCAACGCCTTGGCCACGCGTCACGCCCTGTGGCTCGAAACCGACAAACGATTCAAAGCATCCGTCAAACGACTCGGGCAAGTGAAGGCCAACGTCAAGGTCAAGGTCGAGGAAGAAGATCAGTCCGATGACTTTTCACGTGAGGACTCAATCACCCACATCGGAGAATGGCTCGAGCAAGAAGTCGACGTCAAGAAGCTGACCGATCGGGTAAGGCGCTTCTCCCGCCGATTCCGTTCCCACCCATTGATCTACAACTCCAACATCATGCTCATGGGGAACGTCACCAATCGCCTCGCGGTCAACTCCGAAGGGTCGAAGCTCCAATTCGGCCGCGGCTGGTGGCGAATCGGCATTCTGGCATCCACCATCGCCGACGACGGCATGGAGCTGTGGCAATACTCGGCCTTCGATGCCCATACGCCCGACGGTTTGCCGGATGACGACACCGTGCTGGCCGCCATTGACCAGGTCATCGAAGACGTGTTGGGCCTACGCAAGGCGCCGATCGTCGAACCCTACATCGGTCCGGCCATTCTCATGAACCGCGCCAGCGGCGTATTCTTTCACGAGATCTTCGGCCACCGCATCGAGGGCCACAGACAAAAGGACGTTGAAGAGGGCCAGACCTTCGCCAAGAAAATCGGCAAACAAGTGCTCCCGCCGTTTCTCAGTATCGTCGACGACCCCACGCAACGCAGGTTCAAGGGCGTCGACCTGAACGGCTTTTACGAATTCGACGAGGAGTGCGTACCGGCTCAACCGGCGCATACCGTGGTCAGCGGCGTTTTGGAAACATTTCTTCTATCGCGCTCGCCGACGCGGGGATTCACCAAGTCCAACGGCCACGGAAGACGACAGCCCGGGGTGGACGTCGTCGCCAGGCAAGGAAACCTGATCGTGAATTCGAGCAAACAGGTTCCCTTTGAGAAACTCCGTCAGATGCTCATGGAGGAATGCAGGAAACAAGATAAGGAGTACGGCCTCCTGTTTTCCGACATTTCCGGCGGGTTCACCTTTACCCGTCGGTTCTTGCCTCAGGCATTCAAGGTTATGCCCATCCTGGTGCATAAAATATTTCCGGACGGACGACCCGACGAACTCGTGCGAGGCGTGGATATCGTCGGGACACCCTTGACATGTTTCTCCAAAATCCTCGCCACGGCGGACGACCCGGCCGTCTTCAACGGAGTCTGCGGCGCGGAATCCGGCATGGTGCCGGTGTCGGCCATTTCGCCGAGCATTCTCGTCGAACAGATCGAAGTGGAGAAAAAGAGAAAGGCGCAGGATCGTGTGCCGATCCTGGACGCCCCCATCGCGTCGGAAAGCGGCTGAGCGGCGCCGCTCTCGACCGCACTGGATTCATGACAGACCCTTCGAGGGAGAGATAACCATGACGAAAATAGCCATCCCGTTCCTGCTGATCCTCATCGCTTGGGGCACGGTCGCCCTCGCAGATGACGCCGTGGATACGGAAATGAAAAATGACGTGCTGCTTCGTGCGCTGGTCAACGAACTCGAGCGCGGAAACAGCGGCTTGAAAATCGAGGACCTCGAGCGGCCGTACTTCATTGAGTACGCGTTGCTTGACACCAATAACGTCGGCGTGCAGGCGGGCTTGGGGGCCGTTCTCAGCCGCAATGAAAACCGCGCTCGCCGACTTCGCACGGACATACGCGTCGGATCATACGAGCTCGACAATACGAACTACCAGGGCGAGTTCGACGGTTTTTTCGGTGGTGCCTTCGGTTTCTTCGGCGGCGCCGCCCCGATTCCGATCGAGGATGACTACAATGCCATTCGCCAGGCCGTCTGGTGGACCACCGACCGTGAATACAAAAGCGTGACCGAAGCCCTCGAGAAGAAAAAAGCGTTTATGGAAGGGAAAGTCATCGAAGATAAGCCGAATGATTTCTCCCAAGAAAAACCCAGCGTTGCGTTCGAGCCCAAAGCGAACCTCGCCCTTCCCGTGGATAAGTTCGAATCGCTGGCCGTTGCGGTGTCGAAACTCTTCCGCCAACATCCGGAAATCAAATCATCCAGCACAAGCGTCAGCGGCACGGCCTGGAACAGGTACTTGGTTAATTCGGAAGGTGCCCGCTTACGAACCGCCCACACCAATTGCACGCTGGTCATCAACGCCACCATTCAAGCCGACGACGGCATGGAACTTTCCGATTCGATCAACGCCGGCGCACGATCTTTCGAAGGTTTACCGAGCCTTGCCGAGCTCGAGGAAAAGTGCGGGCAAATGATCGACCGGCTGAAGAAACTAAAGGACGCGCCAAAGCTGGACAGTTATAGCGGTCCGGTGCTGTTCGACGCCGCCCCCGCGGCCTCCGTGTTCTCCAGCAAATTCGCTAGTCGTTTCTCCGGTGGGCAGCGAGCGCTCGGCAGTCGGCGCCAGGCTGACAACCTCGAAAACAAGATCAATAAGCGAATCCTGCCGCGTTTCGTGAACGTGGTGGATGACCCGACGCTCGAAACACTTCAAGACGAGCCGGTCTTGGGTCACTATCGCTACGACGATCAAGGGGTGCCCGCTCAGAAGGTACAGCTCGTGGAAGCCGGAATGCTCCGGACTCTACTGATGGCACGCAATCCATCGAAGGATTTCAAACGCTCAAACGGTCACGGCCGCGGCGCCTACCGCATCGGCGCCGCCCACGCATGCCTCGTTCTCTCCACCGAGCACGGCAG
>JADFIX010000104.1 GCA_022566435.1 Planctomycetota bacterium | reverse complement strand
CTCCACACGATCAGGACGATCCGATCGACGGTGCCGCCCAACGCCGGCGACGCGAAGTCCGAGGCCCGCTCGCTGATCGGGCGTACCAACGGAACGCGGCGGTACGCCCAGTACATCCACCTCCGACCCGGCGCAGCGGACAGAGAACGAAAGACGGCTTCGGCCGCACGGTAGGTCGCACCGTCGGGTTCGATCAAGTAGACGGCCTTCGTGAATTCGTCCGGTGGAATGTGGGGATACTGCTCGGCCGCTTGTTGATACGGCGCGTATTCAATTTGATCCCCGGTCAGGTGGTGCCAGCGAAGGATCCACTTTCGGCAGAATGCGCAATCGCCATCGTAGACGAGGACAGGGCGTTGCGGCGCAGATTCCGGTCCGCTTTCCGAGGGCCTCGATGGTGCTGGAGTTGTGTCGCTCAAATGGCAGATATGTTAGCGGATAATGCCGCGCAGGGCACTCGCACCAAAAAAAACACTGGCGGAAAAGGCGCCGTCGTGAGCGGTGTGTCGATTTACACCGCAGACTCCGCTGAGAACGCCACTGCGTGGCACGGGTTTGTGGATCATGATCTGCATTTTCCGCGACTACTGCGAGAATCTCTTCTGCAATGTCGCGAAGTCGCCGAGCGTGATGTCACCGTCGCCGTCGATATCAAAGCACGAATATGGATCGGAATCGATCCCTGAGCCCGGCCCCAACATGCTTATGACAACATGGCGGCTTTTTCGCTTCCCGATGTACATCGGGACGCCACCGATGCCACCCATCATTCCACGTGTGAGGGAGCACTATTGACGTGATGCCCGTCGGGTTGTCACCGGCTTGTCACCGGACTCGGCCTTCTCCTGATCAACACTTGACGTCACGGGCTTGACGTCCCAACTCTCGTCAATCATTCGCTGCAATGTCCGAGCGGCAAGGTCCGCCTGCATCGACTGCATTTTCACGATGTGTTCGCGCTGTCCGGCCACTTCGTTCTTGAGACGGTCGCGTAGGCGCATCGCCTCGTCACGTTCCCAACATACATGATCGAGATCCACACGCGTCGCCGCCAACTCGGCGCCGGCGTCGGTGAGCCGTGCTTGCAGGTCATCACGAGCCTCGGCCGCGTCTTTGCGCGTGAGGACAGCCTCGTCGCGCAAATTCGACACCGTCGCCCGCAGGCCGTCGATCTCGCCGCCCTCTCGCGAATCGGCGGCGGCAAGGACGGCTTCGAGTTCAGCCACTTTTGCGGCCGACGTTCGCGACAAACGAGCCTGCGACCGATCCTGCCAACCCATGCCGATCACCGCGATCAAAAGAACCAACGCCGCAACCCACACCACTTGTCGCAGCCGCCGTTCCGTGCGCTCCACCGAATGCCACGCACGATCGGCGTCCTCTCTTGCAACGACGACTTCTTGATCGCACAACACACGAACTCGGTCGACCGCGTCAAGGGCCGCGGCCAACGAACCACCGCCGCACGAATCATCGACGGCGTGCACAGGATCGGACACCGCCTCCGGGGCAACGGGGTGTTGGTCGTTTTCGCCAGCGGGAGCATCAGCTCCCTCCGACGGCAAGACGGATCGGGAATCGTCCGTATTTATTTCGTCTTCGTTAAGCAGTGTGACCGGAATCAGGATGTCGGCAGGAATCGTGTTGGCCTTGACTTCGTCGACGCGATCTTCGGGTTTCTCGGTGGGTTCGGCCCCGATGTCGCTGCCATCCGGCACATCGACCAGAACCCGCCCGCCGACTGATTTCGCGGAGAATTTCCCCACGGCGATTCTGCGTGACAGCACGAGCGGTGAAAGTCCAAGGGCGATCGCAGCGTCGGATTTCGACATCCATGCCATGATTCGTTCCTCCATGAACGCATCCGCGGCGGCCCATCGTGCGGACACACCGCCCCCATTACTCACATCGGCCATCCACCGCCGATTTCCTGAACCGGAACCTCGACATGGACGAAGTCGTGTGCTATCGGGTTTGCTTGAGCCGACGCTCGCTTTGGGGGCTTGCTGCAATACGCGCCCGACAACAATTCACATCCTTTGTTCAGAGAGCTTGAAGATTCACGGCGGGCTCACTATATTCGATTCTGAATCAGCGCGGTAAATACACGGAGGTAGGAAATCTTGAGCGGAACCGTAGCGGACCGGAAGCGGTTACTTCGCGTAACGGCGGGTAATCTTCGCAACAACCACCTTTACATCAACGGGCACTACGACTTCTTTCCGGCCAATTGCATTGGCGCCTCAAAGAAGTCGGCAAATGCAAACGGCAAGCTGCTTCTAATTCAGCTTGCCGGGCTTAAGACGACCATCGAAACAGACATCGGGACTGATGCGCGAACGGGACGCCCACGCCGAATCTTCCGGGGGCGAAAATGGGTCCGCGAGTTTTTTGAATACCACGCCATCAAGACCGGCGACGTACTAGCTCTGGAACGGCTCGGTTCACATCGATATCGGCTATACCCGTTCGACATTAAGACTCAGCGGAATCACGAATGGCGCGAGTTTGCCGGACGCCCGCTTCCTGGGCGCGGCCCAACGATTCTTGATTTGTTCGCCGGATGCGGTGGAACGGCACTCGGATTCAAGCGCGCGGGTTTTCGCACTGTGCTGGCGGTTGAATGGGATGCGGGCGCGTGCGAGACTCTTCGCGCGAACATAACTGACCGCGTTGCGCAATGCGCGGTGGAAGAAATCGATTCGTTCCCTCGAGCTGACGTAGTTATTGGAGGTCCCCCTTGCCAGGGATTCAGCAATCTGGGCGAAAAGGTTCCCTGCGACCCGCGGCGCCAACTATGGCGACACTTCTTAAGGGCTGTCGAAGACGCGGATCCAAGAGCATTCCTAATGGAAAACGTCCCACCACTCTTGTCGTCTCAGGAGTATGTTGAAATCCGAAGAGCAGCGGAGCGGCTCGGCTTCGTCGTCGACGGCTGGATTTTGAATGCGGCCGACTTCGGAACGGCACAGACTAGGAAACGCGCGTTCGTCGTCGGATTGAAAGGAGCGAAACCGACGCCACCTCGTCCAACACACGTGGATCCGAAGAAGCGCGATCTTACCTCGGGGAACCTACTCGATTGGCTGACCGTCGCGGACGCGATCGGTGACCTCCCGCGCGAGCCGACGGGAGACAACTGGCATATTGGCCGCAATCCAACGGCGATTTCACGGGAACGCTACACCTACGTTGAGATTCCGGGCGGTAACCGATGGGATCTTCCACAACGACTGATGCCTGAGTGCTGGAAGAAAAAGATAAAGGGTGGAACGGATCTCTTCGGGCGCCTTTGGTGGGATCGTCCATCGGTCACGATCAGAACGGAGTTTTACAAACCGGAGAAAGGTCGATACCTACATCCAGACGAGCATCGCCCAATTACCCACCGTGAAGCGGCGCGCCTACAGGGCTTCGACGACGATTTCTGCTTTTGCGGAAGTAGAATCAGCGTCGGTCGTCAGATTGGCAACGCTGTACCGCCTCCGTTGGCAGAAGTTCTCGCACGGCACCTATCGACCCTGCTGAAAAAAAAGCCAAAGTAGCGAAGACGGCCCTACTCGCGTGGTTTCTTGCCGATTCTCGGCGACCGAATCGAAATCCAGCAATCGCTCGGAATCGGGGCATTTCCGAGCTGCGCTATTCTGTCCTTGTCATACCGTTCACTGAGAACCTCGATTCCCTCCTTCGAGAGTGCCTTCCGCGCGTCACGGACACGTTTATGCGGATCGATTTGTCGGGCAAGAGTATCGACGGCGATTTTCGGGATGGGTTTCCCGATAACTGTCCGAAATAGCTGCGTGATCGCAGGTTGGCCCGGCGGCAGAGCAAAGAGTCGGTCTCGCACGCTGGAATCGAGATGCAGAAGAAAGTTTCGCGGTAATGGCAGTCGATCCGCAATCCACGAGACATGTGATCTGCCTCTCGCGAGTATCCCGCGTTTTCTATCCCTGTTTGGTTTTGCCAGGTAGCTGGATAGGGCATGAAAAACGCCGCAAGAGTACGCCGACGTATCATCGTCCGCTGAAAGCAAAACGCATATGTGATTAGTTGCTTCGGGAGGAATCATCCAGTTAGTGCGCAAGGAAAACTTAATATCGACCGGGATAGAGCATATTGCAGTGTCAAGCGGCGGGGTTTTGGATAAGCTGAGTTCAAACAGGACTTCATGTTCGACCCTGTTCCCAAGGTAGATTTTCTCGCTCGTCTCGAGTTCGGCAAGGCAATACCTTCGTGTGCGGGCGCCATCAATCACCCAGTCGATTGCTCGACGAATTGCGCCGCCAAGCCGCGGGATACGATCGCCGCTCCCAAGCCAGCTGGAAACAGTTTCTAATTCGGATATGGGTCTTTCGTCTCTTGGCTTTGGCAAAGGTCAGTTCCATCGGCCTGGCCACATTAGTGAAGATTGATCATACTACGCTTGATGGACCAGCTTATACCGACCGATCGCAGCCGTCTAATGGCCCGAATCAAAGGACGCGACACCATGCCCGAGTTGCGCGTTCGGCGGCTGCTTCACGCTCTAGGATACCGATTTCGCCTACATCGCGCCGACCTGCCGGGCAAGCCGGACATCGTATTTCCGGCACGACGGAAGGTGATCTTCGTTCACGGGTGTTTTTGGCACCGACATCGATGCCGCAAAGGGCAGTCGATGCCGACCACACGGGCCGAAATTTGGGCCGCCAAATTCGAAGCAAACACCGTTCGCGATCGGAAAGCGCGGTATCAGCTTAGGAAACGGAGCTGGAAGGTGTTGGTCGTGTGGGAATGTCAAACGAAGGATCTCCTCACTTTAGCCCGGCGTTGCAGCGCGTTTCTCGAGCCCTGAGCCATGGATGGGCTGGCTAGCCCATCGTGCGGACACACCGCCCCCATTACTCACATCGGCCATCCACCGCCGATTTCCTGAACCGGAACCTCGACAAGCTCCCGGCAAGAAGTTTCGATACCGTGATTGAAAGGTGGTTCTTTTTGGCAATCAAAGGAGACGGATCTAGTCGTTCAGAATGAGGCGAACGCCCTTTACCTGCCGTTCGACGCAGTCCGCGGGCGGTTCGTGTCCCACGGACGGCATGCTGATGAGCGTGACCTCGACGCCCGCTTCGGTCAGTTCCCGCTTCGCCTTTTCGCTATGCCGTTTCAAGCGATCGAGTTCTCCGGTCAACAGGCGCACGCGAATCTTTCGCGTCTCGTTGGCCTTTCGCCACGCATCCACGCCCGGCGATTTGTATAACGTGGCCATCGTAAACGCACCGGCGTAGCGATGCGGATCGTCCACGAGCAGCCGTAAGGCCACCGCACCACCCTGCGAATAACCGGCCAGAACGATGCGGCGTTCGTCGATGCCGCACTTTTCGGCCGCCAGGGCAATCGCCTCGTCGACGACCGTCTTCGAAGCTTCGGCATCGATGTCTGATGTGTCGCGCGTGCTTTCGATGTCCGGCTTGTCCCATGTGTTGAGCAGCCCGATGTGACCCTTTCTCACGCCGCGCGGCGCGGTGACGACGGCGCCAAGCCGGTCGGCCGCATCCTTCCAAAACGACAGATGGGCGTGGGGATTCTCGCCGCGACCGTGCAGCGCCACGATAAGCGGCGCGGGTTTCGTGCGATCGACGGTGTCGGGCACGTACACGAGAATCGGCTCGTCGCGAACGGCGTCGACCTGATCGAGAATCTTTCGGAATCGCGGGTCGGCGCGCAGCGATTGGAACGCTTCCTCCGCGACAATGCCTTCCTTGTCGTCCCAGCCGAAAAGGACGGCTTCGTTCAGGGATGCGAAGGCTTCGTCTTGTCTTCCGAGATGAGCATAGCAGACAGCGGATCGATAACAGGTCATCGCTTCGAAGGGCAGAATAATTCGCAGCTCAGTGTAGTACCTGACCGCCTCGGCCCATCGTCCGGCGCCGTCGGCTTCCTGCGCCCTGCCCCAAAGATCCTCATACTTGATCGCCCATTCGCTTTTCTGAGCGGCCGCGACGGCGGGTGTCAAGAGAATCGAGGCTCCCACCGCCACAAGCATCAGAGTCATTCCGCCACGCCCTCTCATCGCGTACTCCGTTCACTTCATGAATCAAAATCGCCCGCCGGTGGCGTTGCCGCATTGGCCGATAGACCGCCCGCAAGAAACGCCCTACCTCTGATGATAACGAATGTCGAGAACGGATGTTAATGTCTGTCGTAGCGATCATCATTTCGGCTACGAACTGCTGGTTCTCGACACGCGGACTGTTTCGGGCGAGGATTCGCACGCGATCCGCGGAAGGCCTCGACCTTGGCAGTCAGAAAAGAGGCAACCGTGGAACGGTGGATACTAAGCAAGACGATGTCGCCGAAGCGATCTCGTCATGTGCACCGGGAGTCGTGGCGTTGCCCACAAGCCGAAAGCGGAAAGAAAAATCATCGGGGTCGCCACGCGGCGAATCCGCGGCCGGCGCACGCCCCAAATCGTGGCTTTTCCCCGTTCTGATCATCCTCGCAGGGGTCGTCTACCTACCGAGTCTTGACCACCCCTTTATCTTCGACGACTACGATAGCATTATCGAAAACGAAGTCGTGCGGGGCGAGTGGCCGTTAATCAGAGCCTTCGTCGACCCACCGCCGGGCCCTACCGCCGGCCGCCCGGTCGTCTGTCTGTCGTTCGTGCTGAACCGGGTCATCGGTGACTTAAGCGAATCCGGCTATCGCTTTTTCAACATCGTGCTCCATGTCTGCTGTTCGCTCTTGCTCTATGGTCTCATCCGTCGTTCACTCGAACGAACGAGTGCCGGTCGGTTCAAGGACGTCGCGGGGCAAAGACTCGCCGGTATCGCCTCTCTGATTTGGCTGCTGCACCCCCTCCAGACCGAATCCGTCACCTACATCTCGCAGCGCACCGAGATGTTAATGGGATTCTTCCTGCTGGGCACCCTGTACAGTTGCCGGCGCGGCGTCGATTCCACCCACCGCGGAAAGTGGTTCGCGCTGGCCGTAGTCTGTTGCGCCCTGGGCATGGGCTGCAAGGAAGTGATGGCGGTAGCCCCCATCCTGGTACTGCTCTACGACCGAATATTCATCGCAGGAACTTTTCGATCCGCACTCGGTGATCGAAGAGTGCTTCACATTCTGCTTTTCGCAACCTGGGGCATCCTGGCGTTCTTGATTGCATCGGGCCCGAGGAGCGACTCGGTGGGCTTCGAGCACGGGATCGGCGCACTCGATTATCTCTATACCCAAGCCGGCGTCATCACCTGGTATCTTCGTCTTTCGATCTGGCCGTCCCCGCTTGTCGTAGTCTACGACGATTGGCCGATCGCGCAGCAACTGCTGCAAATCTGGCCCTTCGCACTTTTTATCTTGGCATTGCTTATCGCCACGACGTGGGCACTGGTCCGCCGTCCGGCGATCGGCTTTGTCGGTGCCTGGTTCTTTTTGATTCTGGGTCCGTCGTCGAGCTTCGTTCCGATCGCCACGGAAATCGCGGCCGAAAGACGAATGTACCTACCGCTTGCGTCGGTCGTCGTTTTGATGGTGGTCGGATCGTGGTGGTTGTTCGTGCGCTTGGCGAAAATGACTTCACTGCCAAACAAGACAAGAAACGGAATCGCCGCCGCGGCCGCGACCGCCATAATCGTCACCGCAAGTGCGGGCACAGTCATCCGAAACCGGGACTATCGATCCCGACTGGTGATCTGGGAAGATGTGGTGGCGAAGAGCCCACAAAGCGCGGTCGGGCAGCAGAACCTCGGTGCCCAATACTACGAAGCTGAGCGCTACGATGACGCCTTGTCCTGTTATTTGCGGGCATTGGAGATTAGACCGAAGTACGCCGAAAATCTGTATGGCTTGGGATTGACGTACACCCGCATGGGCGATATCGCCAAGGCCGCGGAATCCTACGAGCTTGCGGTTGCGACGAACCCACAGTTCTGGAAGGCGCGGGCCAATCTCGCCAACAGCTATCACAAACTGGGTCGCCTGGAAGATGCCGTCGCCTTCTATCGAACGCTACTGGCTGAGAAGCCAACCGAAAACCCGCTGCACGCCAATCTCGGCACCGCGTTGATGAAGCAGGGAAAGCTACGGGAGGCCGTTGCTGAATTCTGCATCGTCTTGGCCACCGAACCGGATCATGCTTTTGCGCTCGAGAATCTCGGTGATACCCTGCTGCAGCAGGGGTCGATCGAGCAGGCGGCCGATCAGTATGCCCGGGTCATCCGGTTGACACCCACGAATCCGAATCCCTACTACAAACTTGGAACGATCCGCCAAATGCAGGGTCGCTTGGACGAAGCCGTCGAGCTTTTCCAGGCCACGATCCGCATCAATCCGCAAGACGAGCTCGCAAGCCGCCGGTTGCAGATGGCGATCCAACAACGCCGAGACGCGGCGTCGGACTGATCGTACGTCGCTTGTTCTAACCACAATGTATGTAGGGTGCGTCCCGGACGCACCAACGCCTGATCCCGACAAGGATCGTGCGACCGGGTGGCACGCTTCGCCGCTGATTTCCATCCTGGGCGCACGAATAGAGCCTGAATAAGAGGGTCTTTTCTTAGTGCCTTCGTACCTAGGCGGTAAATCTTCTTTCCTTCAGCGCTCCTACCCTGGTGCGTCCGGGACCACTGCTGTAAACATCATCGCTTCCCCTTCGGAGAGCGTCCGCACCGTTTGTCGTAGGCGAGCAGAACCTTATGAGCGGAC
>JADFIX010000103.1:7868-8704 GCA_022566435.1 Planctomycetota bacterium | reverse complement strand
GTTGATGGTGACAATGTGTTCACATTGAATTCGACGATCACAGGATCACTTGTTCGGTTTACGACGATCTCTGGTGCGTCGATACATGCGCAGGACTATCTCACTGCCTCCGGTGATGTCGTGTTGGGTGATGAAGCAACAGACACCATTACTGCATCGGGTCGCTTTATCTCGGATCTTATTCCGTTGGTCAACAATGTCACAGCTCTTGGCTCCTCGGCGAACCGTTGGCGGGATTGACCGCGTTGCAACTTGGGCTGTTTGAGGCCGGCAAGAAAGCTTTCGGACGGTCTATTATGGAAGAAGAAGGGCTCGGTCCGGTCCATAATATGGTCAGCTGCGCGGCATGTCATAGTAATCCGATCGGCGGTTCGGGATCCATCTCGGTGAGTATGTTCGGTCGGGCGGACGAACGCGGGTTCGACCCTTTGTATGAGCTCGGCGGTCCGCTGCTGCAGGGTGCGGCCATTCGACCGGAATGCGAAGAACAGATACCGCGCGAAGCCAATGTGACGACGGAACGAATTACGACGTCCGCCCTAGGGGCCGGACTGATCGAGGCCGTGGCGGATGCATCGATCGTTCGGCTTGCCGAGTTGTCGTCCGCGGGCATCACGGGGCGCGTACATTGGGTCGCCGCCCTGGAGGATCCGCCGGGGCGTGCGAAGAGAGTCGGTCGGTTTGGCTGGAAGTGTCAAATCGCCACGGTCTTGTCATTTTCAGCCGTTGCCGCAAGAGATGAACTCGGCTTTACCAATGCTCTTCTGCCGACTGAGATGGCGCCCAACGGCGACCGTTCGTTGATCCGCAAGTATGACCGCGTGCCGGACCCGGAG
>JADFIX010000103.1:0-7858 GCA_022566435.1 Planctomycetota bacterium | reverse complement strand
CGCAGGGTTCACGTTCGTGGATCGCGTGACCCACTTTCAGCGCTACCTCGCCGCGCCGCCGCAAACACCTCGCTCGGGAATGAAGGGCGAGCAAGTGTTCGGCAGAATCGGCTGTGCGGCGTGTCATGTGGCGACATGGCGCACGGCCGACGACTCTTCCTTGGAAGCGGCGCTGCGACATAGGCAATTCAAGCCCTATTCCGATTTTCTTCTGCATGACATGGGGCGATTGGGAGACGGTATCGTGCAGGGTGAGGCGAAGGGTCGCGAATTCCGAACGACACCGCTATGGGGATTTCGGATTCGTTTTCCGGTCATGCATGACGGTCGGGTGTCCGGGGCGACGTTGGCGGAGCGTGCGATGCGCTGTATTGAAGCACACGACGGCGAGGCGGGACCATCCCTGCGAGCGTATCGAGAATTGAGTAAGCAAGAACGGAACCAGCTCATCGCGTTTTTGGATTCGCTCGGTCGAGTCGAATTTGATCAGGACGGCGACAACGATGTCGATCTCCATGACTGGTCATTCTTCGTGGGATGCCGCACGGGGGCCGCGGCGGGCAAGTACGCGCCGGATGAAAGGTGCCGTATCGCCGACATCGACGGCGACGGCGCCGTCGATCTCGTGGATTTTGCCGTGCTGCAGCAGGCGTTTACCGGCAGACTGTACGGGTCGGTCATGGTGGTTCCCTGAAGTTCGGCGAGGTTGGCTTCCCGCCCGGCTGAAAACTTCACACGATACCCGCGGAAACCCGCGTCGGTCCATACGGTTGACTGCAAATTCGCGGCGGTGCCCTTTCCTTGGCCTATGTCAAATCGCCATCATGACCCACCCAAGCTGGTCTTGACCTTGGAACCGGCCGCGCGGGCTCGCTTGACTTGGCGACGAACTTCCCGGCGCAGCGCGGCACCGCGAAGATCTTTGGCCACCAGCTTGCCTTCGTAATCGATCAAAAAGGTCGCGGGGATGCCGGCCACGAAGTACTTCATGGCGATGGGGTTATTCTCCGCCGGGCCAGCCAAAATCTGCGGCCACGGCGCCTTGCCCTTGACAATCCGTTTGACTTGCCTCTTATCGGTGTCAAAGCTGACGCCGACCACTTCGAAGTTGCCATTTTTGCGGTGTTCGTCGTAGATTCGCTCGATGTTGGGCATCTCTGCGATACAGGGGGCGCACCAAGTCGCCCAAAAATCGACGAGCACGACCTTCCCGCGGAGGTCCTCAAGCCTGACATCATCACCTTCGACCGATTTGGCGGAGAAGTCCGGCGCCTGGTCACCGATCTTGATGAGGAGGAACTTGTCGATGTTGATCATCGCAACTTTGGGATCCCGGACCGGGATCTGGATCTTGCGGCTGAACCGCAGATCCACAGGTCCGGGGCCTCACCCAGGCGCCGTACGCATGGCATGCCGCAAAGCTACCAGCTCGTATTGACCGGGCGCCAACCCCCTGACCGTGTACTTGCCGTCGACGCCGCTTACGGCACCAATGGTCGGACCGGCATCCGCGAGAGGTCTTGCCAGCACCGACACGCCGCCGAGCGGCTTACCCTTCGGCCCTCGAACCTCACCACTGAATTGAGTTCCGCTGTTCAGATCGACCTCGAGCTTGCCCGCTTTGAATGGTGCATCGAGTATCGTGGCAAGGTATCCTTGCCGCGGCACCGGCTTCCCCACGACCAGTCGCCAACGTTTTGCGGGCGGCAGCGGCCCAACGCGGAACGGATTCTCGTCGCTCAGGTCGACCTCGTGTCGGAACACCATATTGGCGGGTAGTCCTTCCGGCACAAGAGAACAACGGGCACCGAAGATGCCCACGGGCAACGATAGACCCTTCACCGTCCCTTCGGCGTAGGTCGGAGGATCGAGCTTTAGATCGAGTGGCCGCGCATCATCGCTGACGTCCACATCTTGCAACAGACTTGCCCCCTTCTCGGCGTGCATGGCCACGAGGTTGTACGTGCCCGGCCTCAGTCCTCTGATAGTGAACTCGCCTGCGTCGTTCGTACGATCCTTCCCGGCTCGCCCCGAATGGATGACGAACCAGGCGAAGCCGTCGATCTGTTCAGAACTACTGATGTCCATCATCTGCAAGATGTACCCATGTGTCGTGTCGGTGACCGCCATAGTCACACCCATCTGCAAGATGTGCCCATGTGTCGTGTCCGCGACGGCCACAGTCGCACCGGAAGCGGGATTGCCGTCGCTATCAAGCACTCGGCCCTTGACGGTAAGCGTGGATGCGACCTTGAAACTCAGATCCCGGGTGATTCGGATGGGCTCGCCCTTGCGCGAGAACGGCAAGTCGGCCAGTAGCGTGACACCCAGCGTCGGCTCGACCACGGCGAGGTTGTACCGACCGTACTTCAAACCACGAAAAGCGAACTGACCCTGCTCATCGGTGGTGGTCGTGCCGGCACGTTTTCCGTTGCGTTTGGTGAAGAACAGCAGCACCTTCTCTTCGGGCGCGAACGCACTCACGGTGTCTTCCCAAGAGATGCGACCGGATTCCACGTCGGCCACAGCCACCGTCGCACCGACGACCGCGTTGCCTTCCGCATCCACCACCGTGCCGGCAAGGACATTGACCGTACTGGCGGGCGGCTTCGGCGCGGTTTCCGTCCCGGCATCATCTGCGTCTGACTGCCCGAGCGCAACCGCGGTCGCAAGGCCCGTCAGCACCAAACCCATGGCAAGTGCGAAGATCGTCTTTCGTGCAATCATAGATCCGCCCCTTGATATTTGATCGCCTATTCTCCAAGTGCGCCGTTAGTATTGTATGCGGGTGAGCTGCTCGGTCCAACCGACATTTCCTAAATGGCCCGTATCCAAGACGAACAACGAACCATGACAAAAAATCAGCCTCCTCGCGCTGCCAGCATTTTTCTGAGCGATCCTGTAGGCCTTGTTACCGTCTTCGTCCGGGGTTTTCCATTATTCTCCTTTTCCCGGATTTTCGATCATTTTCCTATCGCATGAGAACTTTCGACTCCGGTGAATCGTGCCGACTGCCCACTTCTTGGGGTCAATCCCGCCCCTGACGCCTCTGAGGTGATCCCAAGTTCCGGGCCTGCGTGCACGAAACCATTCTCGCACTATACTCTTTGCGTGTGACGTACTCGCTCCACATGCCGGTCTCATCGAAGTGGGCGGCAGGGCGGCGCGGGACATTCGATGCATTATTTTTCAAGGCGGGAGATGGCACGTGAACGGCATAGTCAACCGATGGATTGCGAATAAAACGAATCGAAGAATTCGAGGATGCGTGGCGGTGCTTGTGCTGGTGACTGGGTGTCGCACGATGTCGGTGGCGCCACCCGTCGCCAAGGTCGATCCGACGCACCGCACGATACACGGCGAAACCCGCGCCGATCCATACGGGTGGCTGAGGAATCGCGGCGGCGCCGATGTCCTGGCCTATCTCGAAGCGGAGAACGATTATACCAAGCGGATGATGAATCATACCGAGGACCTTCAACAACGGCTCTTCGAAGAAATGAAAGGACGGTTGAAGGAAACGGACCTCACGGTGCCGACGAAACATGATGAGTATTACTACTACACGCGCACCGTCGAGGGCCGGCAGTATCGCATTCACTGCCGCAAGCACGGCAGTCTCGACGCCGCCGAGGAAATCATTCTCGATCAAAACGAGTTGGCGACAGGGCACGAGTACTTTCGCCTCGGCGCTTTCGAATTCAGCCCGAACCACAAATTGCTGGCCTATTCCACGGACACCGCGGGTTCGGAGACTTACACCCTTCGGATCAAAGATCTGACGACCGGCGAGATGCTCCCGGACACCATCGAAAACACCTATTACTCGTTGGAATGGGGCAACGATAACGCTACGCTTTTCTACACCGTGCTGGACGACGCCATGAGACCCTATCGGCTTATGCGACACATTCTGGGCACCGAAGCGAGCGCGGACCGAATCATTCACGAGGAAAAGGACGAGCGCTTCTTCGTCCGCGTGAGCAAAACCCGCAGCAAGAAATTCCTCCTGCTCCGTTTGGGTAGCCAGATTACGTCGGAGATACGGGTTCTCGACGCCGGAAACCCGCGCGGTGTCTTTACCACGATCGAGCCGCGCCGCCAGGGCGTGGAATACAGTGTGGATCACCATGGCGACGACTTCTTTATCGTCACCAATGACGATGCGATGAACTTCCGATTGATGCGCGCCCCGGTCGAGAGTCCATCGCGGGGAAACTGGACGGAGGTGATCGAACATCGACCGGCGGTGCGATTGACGGGCGTCGACATGTTCGCCAATCACATGGCGATCTACGAGCGGCAAGACGGGTTGCGGCGATTGCGTCTTCGCAACCTGAAGGACGGTTCGGAGCATTACGTCTCCTTTGACGACCCCGTCTACACGTTTTATGCCACCGGAAACGCGGAATTCGACACGGACACCATTCGCTATTCGTACACGTCGCTGGTCACCCCGCGATCCGTCTACGACTACAACATGAACACCCGCGCCGCCGAACTGAAAAAGCGGCAGGAAGTTCTCGGCGGGTTCGACCCGGCCCTGTACACGTCGCAACGAATCGCCGCGACGGCGAAAGACGGTACGAAGGTTCCAATTTCGCTGGTGTACCGAAAGGGATTGGTCCTCGACGGGCGAAACCCATGCTTGCTGTATGGCTACGGGTCGTACGGCGCCAGTATGGACCCTCGTTTCTCTTCGCGTCGCCTGAGTTTGCTGGATCGGGGATTCGTTTACGCCATCGCCCACATTCGCGGTGGCGGCGACATGGGTCGTCCGTGGTACGACGGCGGCAAACTCTTGAAGAAAAAGAACACGTTTACCGACTTCATCGCCTGTGCGGAACACCTGATTGACGAAGGCTTCACCTCGCGCGACCGACTGGCCATCATGGGTGGCAGCGCCGGCGGGCTTCTCATGGGTGCGGTGACCAACATGCGTCCGGATCTTTTTTCAGCGGTGGTGGCGCAGGTTCCGTTCGTGGACGTCATCAACACCATGCTCGATCCGTCCATCCCGCTCACGGTGATCGAATATGAAGAATGGGGCAATCCTCACGAGAAGGAATCCTACGACTACATGCTCAGCTATTCGCCGTACGATAACGTCGAGCAGAAGGACTACCCCAACATGCTGATCACCGCCGGGCTGAACGACCCGCGCGTGCAGTATTGGGAGCCGGCGAAGTGGACGGCCAAACTTCGCGCGAACAGGACCGACGACAATCTGCTATTGCTCAAGACTAACATGGGCGCCGGCCACGGTGGGGCATCGGGACGGTACGACGCCATTCGGGAAAGGGCCTTCGCTTACGCTTTCATCATCGACCAGTTGGGGGCGGCGAACTAAGAAGGCCGGCCGTGAGTGGCTGCTTGCAAGAACTTTGTGACAAGCGGCGGCAGGACTCGACCCTGCGTCCTAGGGGTGATGAGCCCCAAGCGGGGAATCGACGTAACTCGTTAATCTATAGGCACTTATCGATTAACGTGATTCCAACAGCACGCCCGAATACGTCAAGACAAGGAAAACCGCGCCGTACCGGTAAGCCCAGCGTAAGCCCCGACTGGCAAGGATTTGGGCCGAACATTCTGTCTGAGCTTCGTATTTCCGACATCGAATCTGCTAGTATGAAGCCAGTAGTTAAGACGACGCGTTGCAACCACGCGGAGCGGGACATGTCACCACGATTAGCAATCCCGATACTAGGCTTCCTTCTTGTGTCCTCCGGCTCCCTGTTCGCACAGTCAGTTCTCTTCGTGGACGGAAACGCTACCGGGCCGCTGCATGACGGATCCGACTGGTGTCTTTAGGTGTCACGGAGGGTACCGATTTGGACGGCAACCCTCGAATCGTCAATGCCGTCGTCGATATGGGCGCCTACGAGGGACCGAATCAAGGGTTTGTCGTCACTGACGATTCAGTGGAGGTGCCCGAGGGCGGGACGGCGATATTCGCGGTTTCTTTGGCCGTGCCGCCCCCAGGAGAGGTCGTCGTGACGCTGGCCTTTCTTGAAGGGGACTCCGACATCAGCGTGGAGGCCGGTGCCCAGTTGGATTTCGGGCCTGAGGATTATTCACTGCCCAAGGCGGTCACTCTTGCTGCCGCGGAAGATGCGGATTTGACCGATGGTCGAGCCACCATTCAGGTGAGCGCAAATTCGATTCCGTCGACACTTGTCGAAGCTGTCGAGATCGACAACGAGCCCGTCCCTGCTGTTATATATGTAGATCAGCTCGCAGGCGGATCGGGTACGGGATATACCTGGCAAGACGCATTCCTTGATTTGTACGACGCGCTCGCGTTGGCGGCGGTCACAGGCGGGCGAGTGTCGCAGATTTGGGTGGCCGCGGGCTCGTACAGGCCGGCCGAGCCGGACGGTGATCCGCTTTTGTCCTTTGATTTGGTTGACGGCGTCGAGCTGTACGGTGGGTTCTTGGGAACGGCTCATCCACTCGGTGGTGAAACTTCGCTAGTTGAGCGCGATCCTTCCGCCAACGAGACGATTCTCAGCGGCGATCTAAACGGTGACGATGGCCCTGACTTCACGAATCGTGAGGACAATAGCCAAAACGTCGCCACCGCCAGGCTTGTAGGCGCCGCCGGCGTGCTGGACGGATTCGTCGTTTCCGGAGGAAGTAGTGCGGCGTTGTTGGTCGAAGGCGGAGAGCCCGTCATTCGCCAGTGCGTTTTTCGAGACAACAGCGGTTATTACGGCGGCATGGGAAGCCGCTTCAGTTCGCCCACTTTGGAAGACTGTCTGTTCGAGGCCAATGACCAGACTGGTTTCAACACTGTTGCGTGGAGCGCCACGGTGACGAACTGCACCTTCCGGGAGAAGATCGGGCGCGGCGCAAGAATTTCCAGTTCTGATGTGCAGTTTACGAACTGCGTTTGGAGCGGAAACGGTGACAGTGGTTTGTACCAGTTCTCCGGCCGCGTGTCACTTCTGAACTGCCTCTTCGCGGGCAACATGGCCGAGAAAGGGGCCGGGATTTACTGGTATGATTCCGGAGGCAACCACACGGTAACCAACTGCGTTTTCTTCGGGAATAAAGCCACTGAACGAGGTGGCGCGATCTACAGCCCCAACGCCGACGCGACCATCACCAATTGCACCTTCGCCTACAATACGGCGCAGCTTGACGGCGGTGGGATATGGAAAGGGGGCAGCAGTGACCTTCTCGTGCGGAATTCGATTCTGTGGGCCAACGTAGATCGTACCGGTGCCACGCAGACTGCGCAGATTCCAGGAAACAACGGATCGGTGAGTGTCGACTACTGCAATATAGAAGGCCTGACAGGTTCGTTAGGCGGTGTCGGAAACATCGGCAGCGATCCACGATTCTTGGATGTCGCGGGCCCGGACGAGACGGTGGGTACGACAGACGACAATCTCCGACTGCACCTGCTATCGCCTTGTGTGGACGCCGGGGATAACACAGTCGTACCGCCCGACGAGCCCGATCTCGACGATGACGGGGATACCTCCGAACCCACACCTGTGGATGCCGATGACAATCCGCGTTTCCGGGATGTGCCCGAAGTTGCGGATACGGGAAACGGTGGGCCACCCATTGTGGATATGGGGGCATTTGAGGCACCGGTATTTCAGTTAATCGTCGCGGGCGAACCGGTCTCCGTTCCGGAGGGTGGGACGTCGACCTTCCAAGTATGGCTGTCTTCCGAACCGCCCGAGGCGCTGGATGTTTCCATCGTTCGCTCTGCGGGAGACGTCGACATTCAAGTGCAATCGCCGACGATTCTTCATTTTGAACCCGAGGAAATCGCAAGTGGTATCGGGCCCGAAAAAGGTCCCGCCGGAATCCAGGCAATCGGATTCGGTCACGATGCTGCACG
>JADFIX010000102.1 GCA_022566435.1 Planctomycetota bacterium | reverse complement strand
CGCATAGGATTTTCTCAAATGCAAATCTCGCGGATCGAGCGGGAAGCAATCCGTAAACTAAAGCGATTTTTGGAGAAAGTTTAATGGCAAGGATTCACATAGCGACGCGTCGAATCTTCAAGACGAACAAAACGTTCCATAAGGAGACGCGTCTGTTTTCCCCCTTCGAAGCGTCCCCTCACAGGAAGTCTCAGGAATCTGATTTCGACCTTCTCGTCTTGAAAAACCAAGAGCTTGTTCATTCACTCGAAGGAGCCGAGCGCAGACTCGAGGAGTATCAGAAGCAGTTGGATCAGCGCGTGGTGGTTGCGGATAGAAAGTTGGCGCGCAATCATCTTCAGCTGAAGGAGACATATGAAGAGCTGAAGAAGACGTATGAGACGCTCCGGGCAGAGCGAGAGAGTCGTGCCCGAGTGAATTACGAGTTGGCGGGTAAAGTGAACGAATTGTCGCTGATTGAAAATGTCAGTCAAGCGGCTCGCTCGACTGTGCATCTGAAGGAGCGATTGACTATTCTCTTGGGAAGCCTCCTTCGCTTCATAGCCTGCAAGGCCCAAGAACTCGACCGCGCGCTCCGCTGTGACCGAACGATCCGCATCGACCAGAAGTTGAATGAGGTTGCTGTCGGCATCGGCTGTGGCACGTATGACGCCCTTTATGGCATCGAGGGCACGAACTACATCATCGGTCGTCGATCCGTCGGCGAGCCCGCTTACCTTGAGGACGAGCAATTTGGCCCGAATGGCACCGCCCTCGCATCCGGCAGCGTCGGACGGGGCACGAGACAAGGCGGTATCTTTTTTGGGTGGTGTTTTCGGCTTCCGTCCGGTCAGCTTGGTCATGGCCTTGGCGAGTTCGACGGCCCAGTCGGTATCAAGCGGGGGGTTCTTGAATCCGGCGAAGAACATTCCCGACTTGCCACCGCTCTGGAGACCGTAGAAAAAGACTTGTTTAACGGTGTCGCGCGGCGCCGGGGGATGCTCGCCCCACTTTGTTCCCGCGTCGTAAAGAAACGCCACATCCCACAGCGGGGCATTCTCGGGTTTGGCGGCTTTCCAGTCGCGTTTCATTTCATGCCACCAATGATCAGCCGCAAGGGTGGCGTCCAATCCGTTCTGGATGTCCATCAGGTACGTTGGGAAGACGTGCGCTGAATAGCTCGTACCGCTACGTCGCTCCGGATCCCAATATTGGTGTACACGCGGATCGTCGAACATACCGCTGATCTCGCGTGCGGCGGATTCATTGTCACTGCCGAGCATCGGTACCCACACGACGTGAATATCCACGTCCGTCTCGGGATAGGCCTGTACGACGGACTCGAGCACCCCACGGGCGCCATGCACGCAGCCGCCTCAAGTCGGCGACAGAATCGCCAGGACACGAGGTTTATCGGCGGCGGCGTTGAATCGCTCTTTCAGTGGCGCGAGCGAGTTCGCTAATGATATCAGCGACGAGCGGCCGACCGGCTTGCCGAGTGTAAGAGGAACGACCAAAAAAGAAGTAGCCAGCGTGATTCCAACAATGACGCGCATGATTTGATCTCCGCGATTCGTTTTCCCGTATGGTCTTCTTACATCGTTTTCGTCATGTCTCGCAACGACCACAGATTGTATCGTTCCTACGACCATCCGGCTGCGATTCCGCCAAGATGTCGACTCCGCAACCACAGGCGACGCCCAGTACGATCAACAGGTGGGTCATGGCATTCTCCTCTCGGATAGCGATTTTCTATTGGCCTTTTTGCGGCTCCGCCGGGTGTTTTGTTTCGGATTCGTCGCGAAGTAGAGTGCCCAGTCGCTTGGCAAAAGTGGCGGGCGGTTCGAAGTTTCGAATGCGATCTACGATGAATCCGTTTCGATCTATCAGGAATACATCAGGCACGGAATCCACGGCGTAGGCCTTACCGAGCTTCGGGTAAACGTCGAGATCGACGAAAACAATCTGCACTTGCTCCAAGAGTCCCGCGACCTTCTTGTCGGCGAACGTGACTTTCTTGAGTTGCAGACACGGTCCGCACCAGCTCGCCCAAAAATCGACAATCAGCGGCTGGTTTTTTTCCCTCGCGAGCGCAAACGCATCTCGCAGAAATTTCGGCGCGTCGCCGGGCAAAGGCGCCTTCCGCTTCGTCTCGCTTGGGGCATCCAAGATGGGCGACCGCTGCGCCACGGTCTCGACCTTGTAACCGAGGGCTGTGATCTTCTTGCCGAGTTCTTCCGGCGTTGTGAGTGCGGGGGCGTAACGGATCATCACCAGGTCCTTAGCGTAGTCCCATTTGATCAGCGTTGTCGTCTTCGTCCCTTCCAGGGACTTCGTGACCGCGTTCGGTCACCCCATTCACGTCGCGCCTGACTTGGTCTTCATCAAACCCAGGACGTGAAAAGTAATCGAACGCTCCGCCGGCGAATCGGTCTTTCGTTCGATCCGAGAAGCGTCTTCGGCTGCCGGCCGAGTCTCTGCGCCGATCCCCGCGACCGACGCGAGCATGAAGGCTGCCATTTTGAACATGAATCCTGCCATGGAACCATCCCACCTACTGTTATTCAGCCTCTGTCATTTTCCGCCCGGCGCCACCGTGCCCTGCGGCGTTTCCTGTGCAACGACCGCACGATAGCCCGCCGCGCGAATGACCTTGACGATGTCATTCGGCGACACAGCCATTTCATTCCAATCACGAGCTATTTGTTAAGCCTACACAAGTGTACTCCTTGAACGTAGGTTCAAGGTCAAGCAGTATGTCTCGTTTGTACAACTCTTGACAATGTGCCAACTCGCGGCGCATCGCCGAGGTGTCGCGGGCCTCTATTTCAGCCACTCTACGAATACAGCGTTTTACGCTTTTTGGACATCCCTTTGAGGTCGGCCACGACGGCACATCCACGTTTTGACTTACGACAACGCCCAAGCGCGTCGTTCAACGTGGATCTCAGCCGCTTCAAATTCACGAGTTTCGCATCGATCTCGACCAATCGCTGTTCGATCAGCCTCTGCACTCGCTTACAAGAAGTCTCCTCATCCAGCAATAACAGTGCCTTGATGTCATTGAGCGCGAATCCAATGGCCTGCCCGGCACGGATGAATCGGAGCTGCTCCAAGGCTTCCCTGTCAAACAAGCGGTAGCCCGCCTTGCTGCGCTTTGTAGGCCGAATCAGCCCTTCCCGCTCGTAGAACCGAAGCGTGCTGGAGGCGACCTCGACCTGCTGGGCGACCTGCCCGATCGTCATCAGCCCCGTGTGTTTCGCCATGATCGTCCTTTCCGTACCGCGTACCATAAACCTAACTTAAAGGTTAGAGAAAAGCAAGCAACGATCCGGAAATCTCTGGTTTGTCAAGAGGGGGGAAGCGACGTGTTCAGGTGCTCGTCGCAGCGGCCGGCGGAATAAGCGTTAGGACAACGCCTGCCAGATGGTGCCCTCGTCGCTGAAACGTGGCGGAAACCGGTCGGGATGAATCAGCGAGGCGAGGATTTCCAAACTATCGACGAGGCGCGGTCCAGACCGATTGAAATAGGCATTACCGTCAACCGCGTAGATTCGCGGCACCGATTCTGCAAGCGTCTTCCAATCGGGATCTTGTGATACTTCGAGCCATTCGGACAATATCCGCTCCAGATCAAACCCACACGGCATAATGACAATGACATCAGGATTGCACGCATGAAGTTCATCCCAGGGCGTGGTTCGGCTTCGCTCGCCCGCCTTTGACAGGACCGAGCACCCGCCGGCATATTCGATCATCTCCGGCATCCAATTTGCGGCCACGATGAGCGGCTTCAACCACTCGATACACGCGACACGTGGTCTTTCGGTTTTCGGTAGATCGGTTGTTCCATGCCGAACCCGTGCGATTCGGCTTCGCATCGCCTCGACCAGGCGATCGGCCTCTAGAATCGCGTCGGTTGCCGTTCCGATCGCTCGAATATCGCCCAAGACGCCGTCGAAGTTTGTTGGGTTTAGCGGGACGACTTGTGCATGTGCCAGTTCAGGCGCCTTGCGAACGGCCTCGGCGACATCAGAGAGGTTTACGGCACAAACGTCGCATTGCGCCTGTGTCACAATCACACTTGGGTGGAGGGAGGCCAGCGTTTCGGCGTCAACGCGGTAAAGTGATTCACCCGCCGAAGTGAGGCTTCTCACCTGGCGGTCGATCTCCTCACTCGATGCCTCGGCGCTTCAGGTAGACCTGCTTGGTTTTCTTGTCGATCACGGCACGGGTGACCCGGGGTCGGTCCATTAGTCTCGGGGGGTAGTCGCACTCATGGCTGATGGCGACGAGCTGATCACCGAGGCCCAAGAGATCAACAATCTCCGTGCCGGAAGCCAAGAGTGAAGCGATGCGAAGGCCCGATTTCATCACTCAATTCCCTTTCCTGCGACGGGAGCATTCGAACTGAGGATGGCGACGCAGTTTAGGATTCGCTCACGCTCTTGATCGATACAATCACTCCCCGAGCATCTTCAGCACTCGTTCATTGGAGGGGATGGTTCGTGGGATCGTCAGTATTTCGTCGGCAGTCAGCCATCGGACGTCGGCGATTTCGGCGGGTGCCGGTCGAAATACGCCTCCGATTCGCTTGACGATCCAAACCGCCAGGACGTGGTTCGTATCGAGTACGCGCACCGCACCGACGCGTTCGACGGTTTCAACTTCGATACCTAGCTCTTCGGACAATTCACGCTTGACGGCATCGCGCGAGGTTTCACCTGGCTCGATATGCCCGCCTGGAAAACACCAGAATCCACCTTTGGGTATGCCCGAGGCACGCTGCACCATGCAGTAGCGAGGACCATGCCTAAGCACTCCGATTGCGCCGCGGCGTACCTGCGTCCTTCGTTCATCGCCGTTGGCGTTCATGGTGCGAAGATGTATCGCGATTCCACCGAACGGGCAAGTCGAAAAAGGACAAGTCGAAAAAGGACAATAAGAAAGGCGGCGGGTGCATCGAACACCCGCCGCCTCTGAATTCGTCCCAAAACGTCAAACGACAACGAACTACGGATAAATCAGAGTGTCCGTCGCCGCGTAATCGGTGAGCTCGGAGCCAAGCGCAAACTGACCTGGAAACGGCGAGGGATCTTCCTTGGCCGGAATAAGACCATGGATCAGGTTCACGTGTTCAATGGAGCTCCATTGGTTATCGATGTAAGTATAGATGTTGTCCTTATCAATACCGACGATCGGAAGACGAGCGAAGTTCGCGTGCCCGTCGGCGAACAGTATGTTTTGCCCTTCACCGGTTCCCGCACCGCCGTGATTGCCCGAATTGTATCTTCGCCAAGCTTTGGGCGAGTCTTTGCCGCTAAGAAGACCGTCCTTGCCGCCTTGCCAAGTCGGAACGTCCGTCTCCGTGTAGAACGGACCCTTGTCGGCAGCAACGCCTTGGCGATTGTCCATGCCTTCACGCGGCGTTGTATCGCGCGGTCCGAACGGCACCTGATAGCCGTAGCTAACATTGCCGTATTCCGTGAAGTCATAATACAATTCGAGGCTTTCGGTCTGATCCGCCTCATTACCACTACTCGGGCAGACAAACTGTTTCACAGTGACGTCGCCGCTCCGAACCAGCATCCAGAACGCACGGGTCACCGATACTTGCGTGCTGGCGTTGGGATTGACTGAAAAGCTCTGCCAAAACCGATCCATGCCAACCTGTCCGGGAAAAGTTTCGCCTTCCCTATTGTACTCTTCTTCCGTGTACATCACCATTCTGTCGTCGAAGAGGAGGCTCCTGTCGAACGGAGGTATGGGATAACTCTCGTTATTGTCGTTCGCGTAGATCTTGAAAGAAGTGCCAATGCCCTTGATGTTGGACATGCACACGAGTCGCTTGCTCAACTCACGAGCACGCGACAAACTCGGCAGCAGGATCGAGATCAGCAATGCAATGATTGCGATCACGACCAGCAGCTCGATTAGCGTAAATCCTTGTTCCCGTTTTCTCACCACAACGTCTCCCAAAGTCGCTGCCAAATAAAGTGCCACCCGGGCCGGGATCCACGCTACGGCATGGAAACCCAAGCCGCATACCAAAAGAAGCCCGTACGATCCGGAGGCAGTCTGCTGACGCGCGCGACAACCGCGTTCAGCACCACAAACCCCTCCCGCACCACCGGGCTGCCTTGTACGAAGCCCGATGGCCTTCTGAACGAATTACGATAAAAAGACCAACCGGATGCCGCGCCATTCTTGTAAATACGGGCGCGCAACCGAAACACCAACTGGCCAGTTGAGCCGTTCTACGTTCTAGATGTCCGATAACTCTTCGGACGGCCAAAGATATCCCCGAATGCCGGAAAAACAGGCGACCAGGCGCATATCCCTACCGGTGAGCGGCGTGGTGAGCGGCGGGAAGACCACTGCGGATAATATAAACTAACGATACCGAATGTACACGTGTCGCGATTAACGGACGAATAAATCCGCTCCACGGGTGCCGAATATAAAGAACGCCACACCGTCTACCACATTATCACCGTGTATAAGTCTACTCGGGCTCGGCCGCCTCGTCAACCGCGATTCCGAAAAAAACACCCAAGAAAGCTCTAAAACCTTCTGCCCTCTCGCCCGAATCATCAGGATAGCGATACAAGATCGATTCCATGTGCCACCGCGGTTCCGAGACCCTTCCTGTGTGCACTCGCCAAAAATTTCAGATTCTCTGCAGTCTCCGCGATTTTCGGCAACCGGCGCGACCGGCGAACGTTGTTGATCAGCGTTAGCGCGATGGCGTCAATCGCCACAGGATCCGTAGAAGCCAAAATGATGCCCTCATCGGCGATTGTTTCCGCCGTGGCTGACGGGCCCCTGGTGAAGACCATGCGGAGGCCGTCTACCACGCACAGACGCAGCTTCGAGCGAATCGGATCCAACGCGACGATGTCCGCTATATACGGGGCGCACCCATTGGAGTGATATCGAGCCGGGTGCTTGACCAGCCCATGGGATAGATTCTTGAGGGCGCAAGTTATTCCCGCAATGTTGTGGGTTTTCAGGAACGGCACGTCAATGACCGCAGTCACTTGATCCAACACCGCCGAGAGTTGATCCCTGCCGCTCCCGAAATCATGCACCGTGTCCGTGTAGCCGGGCCGAGGTCGCGCGGTTCCGAATGCTGTTCTGACCTCCTCGGGGGCTTCGATACACACTAGGCGATCGGCCGCGAACCCGGCGGAAAGGAGCGACTCTACGATCGTCGCGGCCATGGCTGGCGTGGTACCCAACGAAACTTGTGCAGACCGGTTGAATTTGATCCCCACGATGTCGGACGGTTGGAGTAAGGCTTGCCACGCCTGTTGAGGGTTCCGAGCGTTGGATACTGCATTTGTAAGAGTTTCGGCGAAGGCATCGGCCAGCATTTGGCGATGAATGGTCCTTCCGCGGACCAGCTTATGTGACTGAAACTTTACGACCCGTGATAAAGGCGTTCCCGGCGTCAGGGTCAACCTTCTTGATGGAGGTGAGTCCTGGGCTCGGGCAAGAAGAGACGACCCGGCGAAGGAAGTCGCAACTTGCAGAAAGCGCCGCCGCGAGAGGGCTGTATCGGTGGCTGATTCCGCACGATTTGTCACAGAGAATTCTGAATTCGTTGAGTCCATCTCTTTTTTATCGGATTCGAGCGAGCATTTTCGCGCGAATTCGCCAGAGATGGTGGAGCGATACGGAAAAAGGGCTGGCGCGCGGCAAGAGGACGCAGCCAAAGCGTCATGCGAGACCACCTAGCAAGAAAACGTAGACCGATTCCTCCGTAGCACGCAGGATATCACGAGGGCCATTCCTTTGCCGGCTGGCATTCACGGCGAGGAAACGCCAGTCGACCGAGCGTCAGAGAGAGGCCTTGGTGTATCGATAATGAGACAGCTACCAGATAGCCGTCATCGTGCGTTTTCCAACCTCGAAGATGGATTGTGTCTTCAGGAGCGTTGCCTCTTCAGGAAACGTGTGAAAAGCATGCACATGGAATTCGTGATCTCGTGCGTCAAAGTCCAGGAAAGTGAATGGCGTGATCCCATCATAAGTCCATTCCTCGAATTCGACGTACAACCCACGATCCTGAGCAAAATGGACGTAATCCCGATGTGTTGCCGGAAAAAGCTGCGGCGTCATTCTTTCAACTTGGGTTGAGAGAATATACTTGAGATCGTCGCCGAACGATTGCATGTGGTCTCGCTCCCCACGGAATCGGAAGGACGTGGATAGGCCGACCTTCGGAAGGAGTTCGAGGTCCGTAGCGATGAGTTCCGTCAGAACCTGCCCTTCCGAATGGACGGTGACCACGTGCGCGAGTCCGGTAATCCATATTTCTGCCTGATACCGGGGTTGTTCGATCCGCTTCACGAGGTGAATGTGGAACAGCTCCGGATGTATCGGACGTTGAAAAAGGCAAAAATGCAAATCATCGACGCGCTGGGGTTGTTGTTTTGTCTGTCCTCGTTCCACGTTGTCCTCTAGAAAAAGCCATTATTCTGCAACTCAACGAATTATACGGCCATTGGTCACCAAATCCACGATTTTCTTTGTGAAATGCGTGAATTCTCAGTTCACGCACGTTTGTTGAAGTATCAGCGGTATTATAGGACCTCTACTGCGAAACGCGTTTCAGGGTCGTAACGAGATTCGCGCTCGACTTCGCGGCGTCAGGGTAGGGCAAGCGCGCCGGAGCTTGTTTTTCGTACAAGCCGAATGGTCTCCGTTGATAGCGGGTGCCACCGCACTATAATGCCGCACCGATGCTCAACAAACTTCGCCAGATTGTCGCAATCGCGATCGCGGGTA
>JADFIX010000101.1:2783-8777 GCA_022566435.1 Planctomycetota bacterium | reverse complement strand
GAATCCGCCGTCGGCCGCCGCCATAACGACCGGAAAGACCGTGTGTGAGGATTCCCTCATCGCTCGCGACAACGAGACCGTCGGCTTCATCGTTTTTGAGGCCGGTCACGGAACGATCGGAGGCGTGGAGTTCGAAGCGGCACTCGGAGCGGATACGGTACGGGGCATCGACAACGCGCCACCCTACATTTACACGTTCAATACGCCGTTTGCATCGGCACCGCAGGTGCGGATCGCAACTCAGGCGGCGATGGACGGCAATAACGGTGGTTGGGCGCATATCTCCGGGGCGACCGGCGCCACGACGACGCAGTTGCATCTGGTGATTGACGAGGACCAGATTCAGGATGCAGAACGCTCCCACACGAGCGAGCAAGTCGGCTACGCCGTGTTCGAATCAGCGGTGGTCTTCCCGGCCGCACCGGCGTGTACAATACCCGCCGACTGTGACGACGGGCTGTTCTGCGACGGTGCCGAGGATTGCGTCGCGGGGAACTGCGTCGCCGGCACCCCACCGAATTGCGACGACGGCGTGGGTTGCACCGACGATTCGTGCAACGAAGGCACGGACTCGTGCGATAAGACGGCCAATAACGCGAACTGTGATGATGGCCTGTTTTGCAACGGTTCGGAAACCTGCGATCCGGTGTTGGACTGCCAGGCCGGCACGGCGCCGAACTGCGACGACGGCGTCGGTTGTACCGACGACTCGTGCAACGAAGGCACGGACTCGTGTGACAACATCGCAAACAACGCCAATTGCGAGTACGGTCTGTTCTGTGACGGCGCCGAAACTTGCGATCCAGTCCTCGATTGCCAGTCCGGAACAGCGCCAAATTGTGACGACGGCGTCGGTTGTACTGACGATTCGTGCAACGAAGGTACGGACTCGTGCGACAACATCGCCAACAATGCCAACTGTCCGGATGACGGGCTGTTCTGCAATGGAACCGAATTCTGTGACGCTGTGGCTGACTGCAGTTCGACCGGCGACCCGTGCTCGGGAGGCGAGGTGTGCAACGAAGCGACCGACACTTGCGATCCTGTCGGCGGCGGCGCCCAGATGGAGACCGGCACGGTATCGGTCGGGGGCGGCGGGACCACGGTCAACCTGACCAACTCGTACGCAAGCCCGGTTATTGTGTGCAGCGTCAACTTCAATAACAACACGATTCCGGTTGTGACTCGGGTGGGCGCTGTTACGTCGACGAGCTTCGACGTCCGTCTGCAGCAAGCGGGCGCGGGAACGGTGGTTGCCGAGACGGTCCACTACATTGTTGTCGAGGAAGGCACGTGGACGATCGACGGCGTCAACATCGAGGCCCAACTCTACCTCTCGACCGTCACGGACGAGAACAATAGCTGGGTCGGCGAGGCGCAAACCTACGGGCAGAGCTACACGACACCGGTTGTACTAGGCCAGGTGATGAGTGAAAATGATGCCGACTGGTCCGTGTTCTGGGATCAGGGCACGTCCCGCACCACGCCGCCTTCGGCCGGCTCTTTGCGGACCGGCAAGACAGTTTGCGAGGACTCGCTTACGATTCGTGCCGACGAGACGATTGGCTTTATCGTCATCGAGGCAGGCAGCGGTACGATAAATGGTGTCGCGTATGAGTCAGCGCTCGGTGCCGATACTGTACTGGGTGTCACCAACGCACCGCCATACGCGTATACGTTCGGCTCGGCGTTTGGCTCGACGCCGGAGGTCGGCATCGTCACGATGGCCGCGGTGGATGGTGGTAACGGTGGATGGGCGGTCCTGTTTGGCCCGGCGCCACTGTCAGCAACCGGGATGAACCTGGCCATTGACGAGGACACGATTCAGGACCTTGAGCGGAACCATATTAGCGAGCAGGTGAATTATCTCGTTTTCGAAACGGCGGTGGTTTTTCCGTAATACTCTGCGGGACCGTCGAGGTTTGTCAATGTGATCGACGGCGGGGCAGGTCCAAGTGGCCTGCCCCGTTTCTTTTGTGCGCCGAGCTGTAGCGTGGGCAACGACCCTGCACCGAAGCCGAGAATGTCAAGCGCCTCATTGCCGAGTTTAGTTACCTATTCGATGGAGCTTACCAGGGAGAGCCGATATAGTGCACTTGCAGAACAAACCAGGTAGTTGAAGTTCCAAGAAAAAACGCAATTTAGGATACCTCGAAGTTTGGTGGAATGGACAAACTGTCGTTGATTTATCCGTACCAATTGGTAAGCTGTCTGACTGCTCGGGCTTGCTGTGTCTATAAGGCCTGCCGGCTCGAGCGTATTGGCGAAATCGAGAGTGTCCGTAAGATCACGGCGGCTCCCATTAGGCTGATTCTGCGTGTCTTAGAAATGCGCGGGCGCGGCGCTGTCCGGTTTCATCATGTTCGGTTGTCAACAAAAAGCGTTTCTTTCTCTCTTCTTTTCTATCGGTTTTCCAAGGAGTATGCACGTCATGAAGTTTCGTCGAGATTATTACATTCGATACCGACTACGATCCGCTCTCGCGGTGGGTTTGTTTGCGGGCGGCCTGTTTGTTGCGGTCGGTAACGCCACTTGGGCCCAGCGCTACGAACTCACGGCGCCGAGTCAAGACGCCGTGGAATTGATTCCGGAGGATCTTGGATGGCTGCCGGGCGAAACGCAGATCCCCGGCGTGTTTCCAAACGCGCCGGAGGATGAACTCGGCGCCGAGAGGATCCACTATGTGGACGCGGCGGGTGTGAAAAGAACGAGCGTACTCGTTTATATGGACCCGGCGATAGGGAAACGAGCCGCGAAGCGCAACAACGTGCGAGCCCTCGCTGCCAAAGAGGGCGGCGTGGTTTGGTACGAGTATGACACTGTCATGCCCGGCGTACTCAACCTGCGCGACATTCCTGAGTCGGCGGTTGAGGCCCTAAAGAAGATGCCGGGCGTCCTGAAGGTCGAACTGGACGAATATTTCCCCAATCTGGTGCGGCTTACCAAAAGCACGCCCTTGATTCGGGCATTACAGAGCCAGATCACCGGTGCCGGACTGTCTGCCGACGGTTCGGGCGTTCGCGTCTGCATCTGCGACACCGGAATCGACATGGATCATGTGATGTACGCTTCTAGGATCGATGCTGCGGCGAGTTTTGACTTTGCCAACAACGACTCCAATCCCGACGACGATAATGGTCACGGCTCGCATGTAGCGGGAATCGCCGTGGGTGGGACGGGTTTGTCGATCGATCTGGGCTGCGGCACGGTGCCGTTCCAGGGTGTCGCCCCGGCAGCCACGTTGATCGGCGCCAAGATCCTCAACGCCGCGGGCGGCGGTACGACCAGCGATATCATCGCGGGCATCGACCATTGTGCCGATCAGTCTCCCTCGGGCGGCCGGGCCGACGTCATCAACCTGAGTATCGGAACCGGCAACTTCGCCGGCATCTGTACCCATAGCTGGGCGGTCGCCGCCAACAACGCTGTGGCCAACGGCGTCGTCGTCGTGGCCGCATCGGGCAACGAGTGCAACACCAATTCGATGGGTTCGCCCGCGTGTGGCGTCGATGTGATCGCGGTCGGCGCCACATACAAGGACGCCTATCCCAACTGCGAGGACTCGACGAGTTCGTTCAACTGGTGCGGCACGCCGCAAACAGGCATCAGCGAGGACGACATTGTCGACTTCAGCAATCAGAGCGATTTTCTCGACGTGACCGCACCGGGTTCCGTGATCTGGTCCGCCAGCAACGCCGCGGGCGGCGGCAGTGTGGCCGCGCAGAGTGGCACGAGCATGTCATCGCCGCACGTCGCTGGTTTGGCCGCTCTGATTCTGAGCGTCGATTCCACGCTGACGCCGGCGGAGGTACGGCAGGTCATCCGGGACGGGGCCATCGACATGGGTCCGGCGGGATTCGACCGCGCCTACGGCTGGGGTCGCATTGATGCAATTGGATCGCTCTCGCTTCTAGCACCGTGTGTCACCAACGGCGACTGCGACGACGGGCTGTTCTGCAACGGCTCGGAGACCTGCTCCGGTGGATCTTGTTTCGCCGGTGCGGATCCCTGCCCCGGTCAGACGTGTGATGAGGTCGGCGATACCTGCGTGTCCGCCCCGACCCTGCAGTTCGAATGGAACATGAACAGCAACCCTGGCTGGACGACGCAGGGACAGTGGGCCTGGGGACAGCCGACCGGCGGAGGCGGCGCCTTCGGCGGTCCCGACCCGACAAGCGGTGCGACGGGCAGCAACGTGTTTGGATATAATTTGAACGGTGACTACGCCAACAATCTGGCGGAACAACATCTCACAACCGGGGCGATCGACTGCTCGAATCTCACCCAGGTAACCGTGGAATTCCAGCGTTGGCTCGGTGTGGAACAACCCCTCTACGACCACGCCTATTTCCGCATCAGCACGAATGGGTCTACCTGGACGACGGTGTGGGAGAACAGCGTACAAGTCGCCGACGTAGCCTGGAGTCTCCAGTCGTTCGACATCTCCGCGATCGCCGATGGCCAACCGACGGTCTTCTTGCGCTGGACCATCGGGACGACCGACAGTTCCTGGCAGTTTTGCGGCTGGAATATTGACGACGTGCAGATCATCGCCTCCGGCGGAGGCGCCACCTGCAGCGACGGTATCCAGAACCAGGGCGAGACCCGCATCGACTGCGGCGGACCGTGCCCGGCCTGTAATTGCACGAGCGACGCGACCTGTGCCGACGGCGCGTTTTGCAACGGCGTCGAGACCTGTGACGCCTTCGGTAACTGCCAGGGCGGCACGGCCGTTGACTGCAATGATGGCGTTTCCTGCACGGACGATTCGTGCAACGAGGGCACCGACTCCTGCGACAACGTGGCCAACGATGCGAATTGCGATAATGGACTGTTCTGCGATGGCGTCGAAACGTGCCACGCGACACTCGATTGTCAGTCCGGGACGGCGGTGAACTGCAACGACGGTGTCGGCTGCACTGACGATTCGTGCAACGAGGGCACGGACTCATGTGACAACATCGCCAACAACGCCAATTGCGATAACGGCTTGTTCTGCGACGGCGCCGAGACGTGTCACCTGACACTCGATTGCCAGTCCGGGACGGCGGTGAACTGCGACGACGGTGTGGCCTGCACAGACGATTCGTGCAACGAGGGCACGGACTCTTGCGACAACATCGCGAACAACGCCAACTGCGACAACGGCGTGTTCTGCGACGGTGCGGAAACCTGCAGCGCCACGCTCGACTGCCAGGCGGGTGGCGATCCGTGCCCGGGTCAATTGTGCGACGAAGCCGGTAACACCTGCGTCGATTGCTTTACCAACGGCGATTGTGACGACGGGCTGTTCTGCAACGGTGCGGAAACATGCGTCGGCGGCGCGTGCCAGGGCGGGAGCGATCCTTGTCCGGGTCAGGGATGCGACGAGGGCACCGACACCTGCGGTGGCTGCTCGGTGAACGCGGACTGTGACGACGGCAGCGCATGCACGACGGACATCTGCACCGCCGGCGTCTGCAGCAATAATTGCGGCAACGACGTCTCGTCCTACCCGTATGCGGAAAATTTCGAGGCCGGTTTGGGTCTGTGGTCCAACGTAGGCGGCGACGTCTTCAATTGGACGCGCGACAGCGGTGGCACGCCGTCGGTCGGTACCGGACCGTCCGGCGACCATACGACCGGCACAGGTTGGTACATGTACATTGAAACATCTAGCCCACGGGTGGCGGGCGACACGGCGATCCTGGAAGGCCCGTGTTTCCACCTGGGTGGTGTGAGCGGGGCGGATCTGTCGTTCTGGTATCACATGCACGGCACGTCGATCGGCACGCTTAACGTGGATGTCTCCACGGACTGCTCGGCCTGGACGAATGTCTGGACGCTGTCCGGCGCTCAAGGCAACGTTTGGACGCAAGCGACCGTGAATCTTGACACCTATGCCGGTACGACGATCAAGGTTCGCTTCGTCGGCGTGCGGGGAAGCAGTTGGTCGGGTGATATCACCATCGACGATATTGCCTTGGATGTCGACGCCGGGTGCACGACGAACGC
>JADFIX010000101.1:0-2773 GCA_022566435.1 Planctomycetota bacterium | reverse complement strand
GCTTCCTCCGTGCGAAGAGGGGGATACATGCAACGAGGACTCCGACGCCTGCCTCACCCCATGTGTCGACGATACGGACTGTGACGACGCCGCGTTCTGCAACGGCGTCGAGACCTGTGTCGATGATTTCTGCGCAGCAGGTGACGATCCCTGCGACGACGGCTTGTTCTGCAACGGCGAGGAGGTCTGCAACGCCGGTACGTGTGAGGGTGCGCCAACCGGCGGCGTCACCAACGGTACATTCGACGGCGGTTTGACCTGGACGGACAACATCCCGTCGGATGGTACCATCACCTACGGCGGCAATCTCAACGTCGTCGGTCCTAACGGCAGCGTTCAGGCTTTCACCTGGGCGAGCCAGTCGGGCGTGGTGGTCAGCGGCGCCAATCTGGAATTCGACCTGCTCAGCTACACGAGTTCCGATACCGTTGACTGGGACTATCCGGTGTTCTATCTGAACGGCACGTTCTACGGATTGAATTCGAACGGTACGTTGGGTGCGGCCACCACAGGCGGTACCAGCGGCGCGGGCACGATCTCCAACGACGGGCAGACGTCCTCGACGGTTCACTTCGTGGTGGACATCGACGCCCTGGCGGGCGGCTCGGGGCCGCACACTATCGGCTTCGGCGTGAACAGTGCCGACGGTGCGTTCGGCGCCGGCACGGCCGTTTACGACAACGTCACACCGGCAAACGGATCGGATCCCTGTCCGGGCCAGACGTGTGACGAGGTGAACGACGTCTGCATTCCGTACGGGAATCGCTGACGTTTGATTCTCAGGAAGTAGGATTCGGCGGGGCAGGTCCAAGCGGCCTGCCCCGCTTTCTAATTCGCTGGGTGCGCCGGGTGCGGGTGCCCCATTCATTGCGAAGCATTGGGTGGGGGACGACCAGGCGTGACGTCCCGTTCCCCACCCTTCCGAAGCGGAGCCTTTGTTGCTCGAACGATATGCTGGGCTCGACTCGTTGTTGCCACCGGAGCGACGGGCCGAATTGCACCCCCCCTCTGTCGAACGCCTCCTGCACTTATATGAAGCGTGGCATGCTACGGAGCCCGAAGAAGGCCACGACACCGAAGCCGCTACGTGGCGTGCGAAGCTTGGGGACTGAGCGGCCCAGCTAACGAACTAGAATCCCGGATAACGCAAGCGCCTATCGTCGTCAGGTAGCCATTCGGCAATCAGGGCGGCTAGTGCAGCATCGTAAACACGCAATTCGTCCCTTGTATTGACGTGGTTGTGGGTGCCGTCAGGCTTGGAATTTTCGAGGTTGGTGTCGAACCAAGACTGAACACCTTCGGCCCAGTATTCGCTGCTGTTTGTTGCCGCGTACGTGTCGCGCCACAGTCCGTTGGTGATGGCTTGGCTGTAAGCCGCTTCCAGCTTTTTGACGAACTCGGAATCGAGTTTTTGGACTGCCATGTCGGCCATGGTGTGTGCGAACTCGTGAACCAGAATATTTTCTCCGCGATAGCGATCACCCTCGAGTGCTAAGAGGTTTTCTTCGCCCACGGAGCAGGCCGGTCTCTGCTTCGTCGCACCGAAGCCGCGCGCCCGCCGGTTCCAGTCCGTTTCCGGATTCGCGGTGGGCAAATCACGGTGTTCGGGAATATCAGTTGTAGCCTGGTTCGCGCCGATGATCGCGATGCGAATCTTGTGTTGACGAAGTGGCTCGTAAAGTTCGGGATGTCCTGACATCATATACCTCACAATGCTCCGCGCGACCAACAGTGCGTCGTCGGAAACCTCGCGCGACGCCAGGATCGGCACGCCGCCGACATCCAAATACTTCTCGTAAAATGGATCGAGGTTGTATGCCTCTCGCAGTGGCGCCGGAACGGGCGAGACCGCAGTGACCGCGGGCTCATTACCTATCTCGATAAGCGCTTCGGCTTCACGTAGAAAACCCATCGCTTCGCCGCTGCGCCGGAAGCGCGGTTCCTGCAACAAACTTCTTAGTCTTGCGAGCATCTTTTGCGCCGCCTTGTCGTCGCCGAGTCGATGATGCGTCATCGCGAGGAATGCCAGGTCCTCGGGTACCGCGCGAATCGAGTTGGGCTTCATGAGTGCCATCGAGCGATTCAGGGTTTCTAGCGCCTCCGGGTATTGTCCGGCGCGATACTACGCGACGCCTAGTGTGTTAATCACCATTGCGTTGTCCGGATCGCCTCGAAGGGCCCCCGTAGATTCGCGGATGGCCAACCGATACTCCGCAGCGCTCTTCTCTGGTGAACGGGCGATCGACCAACTTTTCTCATTCATGCGTCCGAACTGGGAGTACAGCAGGCGCAGGGCTTCGTCGCGTACCGCGCGATCGAGTGTTTGATCGGACTCGACGGCGTCGATCGCTTCGAACACCCACTCGTGATCTTCGGTCAATTGAGCAGCGAGTGAGCCTGCGGTCGATACCACCCGCCGGACCCCGTAGCCGCTAGGTGGCGGACCGGTCTCCCACAGGCGAATCGTGCCGTCACTGCTGCTGGACGCCAGGGTGCTGCCGTCCGGGCTGATGGCGCAGTGCCGGACCGAACCAGTATGTGTCCCTCCAGGGTGTGGCGCTCCCGGCCCGTGTCGGCGTCCCAAATCTTCAGAGTGTTACCGCTGGCAGAGACGATGTAGCTGCCATCTGGGCGTTGCGAGCTGATGCACAGCGACTTATTTTCCTCCGAAATTGAATGTTGAAAACCTAAAACTGGATGAATGCAATGTACTGAAGTTGGAGACAACGAATCGACTCAAGGAATTGTCGATCTATTTTTGCGAGAGATTCCC
>JADFIX010000100.1:7884-8787 GCA_022566435.1 Planctomycetota bacterium | reverse complement strand
CCTACCGCACCGCGCTCATCCGCTCGCCGGTGACACGTGCGATTCTACGGATCCGTGCACAGGTCTATTCCGGGACCAGGGTACACGATGCCCGTAAAGGACTGCACAATCGCGAACACATCATCGAAATTCACAACCCTGTTGATCTGCGTGCCGCTTAGGAGAGGATGAATATCCGTGATCGACACGTGCGTGGCATTGATAGCGTTCTCGTCTTGAAACGTCTTGATTGCCGCCACAAAATCGTCCGCGTTCACTGTACGGTTGGGGGGCGTCCAATTAAGACCGCAGAAATTCCCCACCACGTCGCCAAACCACTTGTTAATCGGCTTTAATTGCGTCTCCCCCGCCGTCGGCGGTGCGGATTGGAGTTCGAACGCTTCCACCGCAACGATGTCGTAGATCGACGTCGGAATAATCGGACAGCCCGTCAAATAAAGCGTCGGACAGGCGTCCCAGTTCGGCGCGGTGGCAGGCCGCGACGGCCCCACGACGGAGAGGCACTTCGCATCCGGGGCATTCGCCCACCATGATGAACCGACCGCCGTGACGCCGTTGACCAGTGTATTGGTAAGCGTCACCTTGATGTCGAAATCCTCGCCGAAATTGATCCCGCTCGCGCCTCGAGGATCGACCGCGAGATAGCGGTTCCGCCGAATGAGTACTGGTACATCGCATGGTTGCGGCGTCAGGGCCATGACCGGTGACTCGAGTGACGACAGACAGGCATCACCAAGACCGTCGGCATCCGAGTCTTCCTGACCGGGATTAAAGACCCCGGGGCAGTTGTCACAACCGTCACTAAACCCGTCCGGTCCGGTGACCAGCAGCACATCGTCGACTCGGACGTCCGTCGTTCGTGTGCCGGTGCCGCCCTCCGCGTAGTCGGCATAGGCCAAGAAC
>JADFIX010000100.1:1413-7874 GCA_022566435.1 Planctomycetota bacterium | reverse complement strand
CGAATAATCACATCACCGGTGAAATCCGTACCGTACTTGGCGAAGTAGTCATCCGCGATGGTGGCGGCGAAGCCGATCCCGGTGCTGGGGCTTACGGTCGTCTTGATATCTCCGCCAATGTCACCCGTCGTGGAGAAACCGTAGCTTATGGACTTGCTCGGGTCCGCCGCGTTAATTGCCGCGACTTGGAAATAGGACCCGCCGACGCCGCCACTACCGGCGATCGCATCAAATTGGATCAAGGCGGAGAGCACTGTCCCCGGCAGGACCGTTCGCTCGATCGCAGCGGTCACATCATAGGGTGCGGGATTCTGGTGGACGTTCGAATCGGCGAATAGTCGGATGCTGAAGTCGCCGGCGAGGGCATCGGGAACGCCGACGATGGAGACCTCCCAATCCCCGGCAATGTTGGTCCCGGATTGAACTCCGCCGGAGGAAGAAGCATAGGACCACCCAGCAGACTGTCCATCCTCGAAACCGTCACTGAAAATCGTGCCGAATTCGCCATCCGGTCCGCCGATGAGATCCACCGTCTCCGAGGCTCCGAACGGCGCGCCGGCGACGCAGCAGGGATCTTCGCCGGCAATGAACACGCCGTCGAGATAAACGGCGTACCCACCGGGCATCGCAATGCCGTTACCCCCCGAATCAGAAATCGTAAAGTCGTAGCATTCGGCGGCATCGATGCAGTGCGAGTTTGAATTGCACGAATTACTAGCAAAGACCGGACTTGTGAAGACGATACCAAATCCCTCCTGGACGATCTCCCACGAAGTATCTCCACCGTTGGCGTCGGTACAAACGTCGACACGCACGGTCGCGCTCGGACATCCACGACTCTCGCCGGCGATTGTACTTGTCGGTAGAAAGACGGTTCCGATAAAAAGTGAACCGCAGACGATTGTCTTGACCCAACTTCCGCCGGTTCGTGCGTTTCTCCTGCCAAGAAAGAAATGGACGTCCCTTGCAGGAACGACCCCGATTGATGCTTGCGAAGTGGTGTGCACCATGACAAGTCCTCCTTCGAGGCGAACAGATGCCCCTTTTGCCGACGTTTCCGAAATGCCTAACGCCCGATCAATGAAAGTGAATCCACCCGGTATTCTAGCCGGTTTGACGTCTCAATTTCAAGTCGAAATTCGCCATCGCCAACTCTTGACGTCTCAAATCCGGGCGCTACGATCCGTCACACGCGCTGGCACTTCGGCCGCATGAAAACTAGTATTGTCGACGCGGGCCGAACCGCCCGAGCCTCGTGGGATGAAACTAACGAAATGCGTGCCTTACTTATTATTGTAACAGGCTTGCTTGTCGCGACCGGGTCCTACGCCTATTGGGGGCGAAACGGGTCGACGCGAGAGCAAAGATACCACACGGGAGAGGTCACCCGACGATCCATCGTCTCGACGGTCGAGGCCACAGGCACCGTGGAGCCGCTCCTGACAGTTCTCGTCGGCTCCCAGGTCAGCGGCACGGTCGTCCGGTGGTACACGGATTTCAATCAACTGGTCAAGCAAGGCGATGTACTGGCCGAACTCGATCAGGATCAATTCAAGGCCACCATCGCGGAACGAAACGCGATGATCGCCGCGGCAAAAGCCCGCGTGGAAGAGGCGAGCGCCCGGCTTGAAACGGCGGAGCTGGACCTTCGACGAATCCAGCATGCCTTTACCGTTGACAGCGCTTCCGATGCCGAACTGGACGAAGCCCGCGCGGTCGCGAAAGCCGCGGTGGCCGCCATGCACACGGCTGAGGCGGAGGTCCAGGTGGGCGAGGCCAGGCTGCAGGCGGCCATCATTCAGTTGGACAAGACCATCATCCGATCCCCGATTGACGGAATCGTCATCACGCGCAACGTGGATGCCGGGCAGACGGTGGCCGCTTCGTTGTCCGCCCCGACACTTTTCGCGATCGCCAATGACCTGAAGCGCATGCGGGTCAACGCCGCGGTCAGCGAGACTGATATCGGGCACGTTCGCGAGGGCATGCCGGCAAGGTTCCGAGTGGACGCCTATCCGAATCGTTACTTTGTCGGCGCCGTCTCCCAAGTTCGTTTCGCTCAAACGGTGGTTGACAATGTGGTGACCTACGAAACTTTGATCGAAGTGGATAATGAAGAGCTACTCCTCCGGCCGGGCATGACGGCCACGATCATCTTCGAAGTCGAAAGAGCCGACGATACGCTAACGATTCCCAATGCCGCGTTGCGTTTCGATCCCACCCAAGATTTTGCCAGCGCGAGATCCTGGACGATCGGTAAGGGCGAACCGACGCGCCCACGGGTCTTCAAGCTCGGGTCGGGCGGTGTGATTCGCGTAGACCTCGAGCTGGGAATTCGAGCCGGCTCGCGCACACAGATCCTCGGCGGAGACCTTGTCGAGGGGGACACGCTGGTGGTGGGGTGGGACCTACGGAAGTCGCGATCGAGCCGACGCCGACCGAGGGGCTTCTAGTGCAGCCTCCGCTCATCGAGGTTCGTGACGTTTGGAAAATCTACCGGAACTGCGAAGTTCCGGTCGAAGCGGTGCGAAGTGTTTCGCTCGCGATTTCCAGTGGAGAATTCGTGGCGATTTCAGGGGCCAGTGGATCCGGCAAGTCGACCTTCATGCACGTTGTGGGGTGCCTCGACCAACCCACCCGCGGCAGCTACACCTTTGAAGGCCGTGAAATCACGCGACTCGACCGGAAACAATTGGCGGCCCTGCGCAACAAACGCATCGGCTTTGTCTTCCAGAGTTTCAACCTGCTGGGGCGCACGACCTTGCAAGACAATGTTGCCCTTCCTTTGGCGTACCAGCGAGTCCCGCTGCGGGCACGGCGTCGCCGAGCGGCGGAGGTCCTTTGCGAACTCGGACTCGGCGATCGCCTGAAATATTTCCCGAACCAGCTGTCCGGTGGACAGCAACAGCGGGCGGCCATCGCCCGGGCGCTGGTCACGCGGCCCGCGTTACTTCTTGCCGATGAGCCGACGGGAAACCTCGACACTGAGCGGGCCGCACAAATCATGTCACTCTTTACTGAGCTGAACGAAAAAGATAAGATTACGGTGATTGTCGTCACCCACGAGACGGATTTGGCCGCCTACGCCGGTCGGCACATCGTTTTCTCAGACGGACGAATCATCTCCGATGAGACGCGACCCGATGGCGGTCAATCAGAAGGGATACGCACGCGGTGAGTCCACTAACCGTCATCTACGAAGCCTTCATCAGCCTGAGCCACAACAAGGTGCGAACCGGGCTGTCCGTGTTGGGCATCGTGATTGGCATTGCTTCGGTCATCGCCATGGTCGCGGTGGGAGAGGGTGCCCGGCAGCGTGTAGAACGCCAGATCGAATCGCTCGGCGACGATTGGCTCACCATCCGCTTTTGGGGCATGCAGCGCGGCGGCGTCAATCGCCAACAGGGCGTCCAGCCATATCTCGCGGAGAGTGACGCCGATGCGATCGGCTCAGAGTGTCCGGCCGTGCGTGCGGCGACACCGAGCAACACCATGCGCGTTCAGGTCGTATCTTCTTTTCGCAATCATCAAACCTCCGTGCAAGGCGTCTACCCGGACTATTTCGACATCCGAAGGTGGCGGACGGTGGAAGGTCGATTGTTTACCGATGATGACATGATCGCGCTCAGGCGCGTCTGCTGTATCGGGCAGAGCAGCGCGGCCGAGCTGTTCGGCGGGGTGTATCCGATCGGTCAGACGATTCGGGTGAATCGTATCACGTTCGAAGTCGTAGGATTGCTGGAAACGAAGGGTACCGGCGGCGAAGGTCGTGACTTTGATGACGTGATCTTATTCCCGTGGCGCGTGTTTCAACGCCTGGTCGCCGGTAACGAGATTTCGCAAACCATGTACGCGGCCGCCGCGCATGGTGCGCCGTTGTCTATCGCCCGAGAACAAATACGAGCGTTGCTTCGTCAGCGACATCGCCTGACGAAAGAGGAGAATGACGATTTTCGGGTTGTGGATCGTTCCGTCGCCGCCCAGGCCAGCGCGGAAACGACGCGAACGTTCAATTGGCTGCTCATGACTATCGCCTGCATTTCGCTGGTCGTGGGCGGTGTGGGAATCATGAACGTCACACTTGTGTCAGTGACGGAGCGTACACGAGAGATCGGCACACGAATGGCGATCGGCGCCAACGGGACCCACATACTCGGTCAGTTTCTGACCGAAGCGGTGGTCCTTTGCGCGGTCGGCGGATTGTTCGGTTTTCTGGGCGGCGTTTTGGTCGCCCAGCTCGTGTCGTGGCGACTCGGTTGGGACGTTCTCATCTCCACCTGGATGGCGCTTTTGGCGATCCTCTTTTCGACGGTCGTGGGGCTGACCTTTGGTTTCTATCCCGCCTGGCGGGCGAGCCGGCTGGACCCGATCGAAGCGCTTCGGTACGAGTGACCCGAACGAATTGTACGACCCTTTTCAGGGTCGGAGTGGTTGGGGGGGGCCTAACCGGGGGCGGGTCCGCTTCCGGCGGACTTGCCCCCGGCTACTTTCTGGCAGACCTTCAGCCTGCAAATGCTCGACTGATGCAGCACTAAGGGCTGAGCGGCAATCCAGCCTGACGGGGCCACGGCCAATCTAGCATGACGGGCTTGCTTGCAATTCAATCTGAAGGGCTTGTCTGCCATTCAGCCTGAGGGCTGACAGAGAGTAGCCGTGGGCAGAGCGAAGCGCCGCCCACGGATATCAGATTTCATAGATTCATTCGACCCTGAAAGGGTCGCACAAGTGCGCACCCACAAGTGGCCCGAACGGACCCTTCAAGCAACGCCGTGAACTGAAGGAAAAACCGCGTGTTCAAGCCGTTGCGAGCGCTACAAAGCACTGCCACCTTGGGAACTCGATTCTGCAACCGACGAAGGCCCACGATGACGCCACTGAGCGCCTCTTCTCGGCTCCAGTTCACGGCGTTGCCTTTCAGGGCTCTTCGGTATTGCGCGTCGCAGACCCAGGCCGATGCCCTGGGCTGACATGTGGTTGCCCCCTTGGGGCGACGCGTGACCACACGTGTGGCGCAAATCGAGGCTAGCCCGAGTGGTGAGAAATGCGGGCTAGAGCGACATCGAAAGAATCATGACCTAACCGCGTGCCGGCCTTGACCGCAATCCGAAACGAACTTTGGAGACGACCAAGATCAAAAGTGCCAGAATGAACGCCCCCCATGTCGAGATGGCCGGAATGCCGCCTTCGCATTCGGGGGCGAATAGATGATCGTCGGCGTTTGGGCAACGATCGACGCAATCAGGCACTTGATCGCCATCCTCATCGGCTTCATCGTCAAGGCCGCAACCGCACACGCCCGGTTCTACTTTCTCCTGGTCCTGGGGGCAGTCGTCGCCACATGCCGCGTCCACGCCGTCAGCATCGCCGTCCCCTTCGCATTCGGTCGCTTGCGGCAACGAATTCCCGCCCGCATTTGTGCACTGGGTTTCAATACGCACATCGCAGGCCCCGGACGGGAGACAACAAGCGAGTTCCGGCGGCGGTGTGAAATCGATGATCAGCTCCGGTCGGTGGGATTCACTGCTGTGTTGAAGGCTATCAAATCGTCTCGCCGTCCCTAACGTACTCTCGTCTCCTTTCACCAGCCAACCGAAGTTACGCGAGGGATCGTCCAACCAGAATTGCAGGTCATCCAGCATCTGGTCGGTGGACCAGACGTATTCGCCTACACCAAAAACAGGTGTCGCTGCGCTGGCAGCTGAAAGGAAATCACCGCCGGCGTTCGTCCAGAAAACGACAGGAAAGAAAGCGTGCAGCCAGGTGGCATCGTCGGGGCGTGCCGGGCCGCCGGCGCCTTCCAGGCCCGCGGCGACCGAATCGCCCTCGCCCCAATCGGACAGCACACGATGCAACGTGTTCGTGATCGGTTCCGCCGTAAGCGACCGCGACATGTAGAGCCACAACGTCACGCGATTCAGCCTCGATTCCGGCGGAACAATGTCGGTCAGATCAAATGCAATCAGGGCGCGGCGCCTTGAGCCGAAGATTTGAACGGTGCGCCCTGTAAAAACGTGCGAACCGCTCCCGTTGCTCAAGTTACCAATCGGCGATTCGTAGAGCGTATTGTCTTTGGCGGGCGACAGGCTGACCACCTCGGCACATACGGTCGCCGCACCCGCAATCAGCACAAGACACCCCGCCATGCTGCAACGCTTCAATCTGAACCCCTCCTCACTACGACGCGGGATCGTCCCCTTCATCTCGCGTCGCACAACGACGTACGGTAAACCGCGAAGGAGATCAAGTAGCCCACGCCGTTTCCCGCCGTCACACCGTGATTCCATGAAACGTCGGCACGTAACCTGGAAAGACTGTTTCTATATCCGAGTTACCCAACCGATTTTGGACAATCTCGGCGATGATATCGCGGTAATCAGTCGTCACCGCAAGGCTGTCGCCTTCGTGCAACAGATTCGGGTGTAACAACTCGCCGGACGTCCAGTCGGAAATCACTTGCCCGC
>JADFIX010000100.1:0-1403 GCA_022566435.1 Planctomycetota bacterium | reverse complement strand
GTTTTCTTCATTCGTCCACAGCACCACGCGAATGGTCCGCTTGGGTCGCATGTTCAGCTTGCGGAGTACGTTGATGGCCTCCATGGCCGCCACGCACCCACCGCCGTCATCGTGGGCCCCCTGCCCGACGTCCCACGAGTCGATGTGCCCGCCCATGACCAGCATACAATTACCGTGCCCATGATCCGTTCCCAAGCTGCCATTTTGATCCGCCCGACGACCGAACTCAGACATGAGCACCACGGTGAATCGATTCAGCCTGGTTTGCATATCGATGTGCAGGGCCGCCAAAGTGCTGCTGAGTGTGTCCATCAGATTGGCCATGCCACCGACTTGCACGCCCTGCTCGTTGTGTGTATCCCAACCGCCGAGTTCCACCATGGCCACTTCCAACCCAATGTCCGACTTTATCAAAGCGGCAACCGATTCGACGGCCCGTCCGAACCCCGAGTTAGGGTAGACGGCGCCGCCTGCCGGTTCATAACCGGCGAAATCGATTTCCTCGAGAATCGAAATGGTATCGATCGTATCCTCCGCGGCGCTCCCGAACGGGTCGATTTCATATCTATGTGCGGCCTTGACGATCCCTTGACGAAGAAGCGCAGTTGCCTGCTGCCCTGGAAAAGTGAAGTTCTGTGGATCGGGAATGGGAAGCGATCCTGGTGCTTGGGCGAGAGTCTTGGGCAACAGGTCGGAAATCGCCGCGGCACGCAAGGGCCCCGGTCCGACAGCGGGAACGGCTTGCAAGTGGCGAGCGAGCCATCCTGAAGAAATCGTGAGCGGCTGATTCGGTATCCCAAACTCCATGAAACTGAATGCGTCGAAGTGGGAGCGCGTCAGGTCCGGCGAGCCCGTCGCATGAACGACGGCAAGATCCCCTGCCTGATAGGCCGGTAAGAGCGGGGCCATGGCCGGTGCCAGTCCGAAAAAACCGTCCAAATCTACGGCGCCGTCCGGCGAACCGGGTGGTGGCACCGCGAGGTCGGGTCGGAGATTGGGGTCATAGAGATTCGGGTCACCGTACGGCACGATCGTCGTGATGCCGTCCATTCCGCCGCGGAGAAAGACGACAAGCAGGGTATCGCGACTCGTCTCACTGGAGGCAAGGGATATTCGGGGTACGCTGCGGGGCGCGATCGAAGACGTCGAGAGCTCGCGTACCCGGCTCAGCAATCTGCTACGCGACCAGTCTTGAAACTCGTTGCATCCCTTACATTCCGAGCTGTGTAATGGCATTAGATGTCTCCGATAGAACTCTTTCAACGTAGCCGGCCGTTCCCGCAGCCGTCAACCCAAGTCGCCGCGGATCGGACTAGAGCAGTTCCCGTTTTCGTATACCGGGTCAAGTACCATGCGCAGCCCATCGAGCGGCGAGAAACCGCGCAGGCTGAAGCCTGCGGCTC
>JADFIX010000099.1 GCA_022566435.1 Planctomycetota bacterium | reverse complement strand
CTTCCACAGGAACTCTCTTCTTAGACAACGCGATGGCCCCCACCATCGCGATCAACAACAGCGCGCCCGCGATCTCCAGGGCAACGACATATTTGGTCATCACGATCGCGCCGATGTCGAGCGTGTTGCTTCCGGAGGATTCCACCAGCGCGGCGTCCGACGTCAAGCGGGCAGCGGGTGGCTCTGCCACGGAGACGGGCATTTCGCCCGCCCGACCAGCCACCGCCGCCATCAAGACGAAACCGCCCAGCACCGCCATGAAAGGCTCGCGCGCCCGCCCGTCGTAGGCCGGCGAGCCACCCTGACTCGCAAGCATGATCACAAACAAATAGGTCACAAGGATCGCACCTGCGTAGATGATAATGAGCGCAACGGCCAGAAACTCCGCACCTTGCAGAACCAACAGCGCCGCGACCGCGACCACCACCATGATGAAATACAACGCGCTGTAGACGGGCCTGACATGAGTCACCACCCTCACGGCGGCGACGACGGCGATGGTGGCGAAGAGATAGAAGTAGCCTGACACGCCGGCGTCCGCCAGACCGCCGAACGCGAGGATGCTTAACCAAACGACGAGCGCACCGAGCCCGAGCACGCCGCCGACCGCCGTACGCGGCCGATCACCTTGAGGAAGCAGAAAATAGAGCCCCGCCCCGCCGAGTGCGAAAACGAAGTACAGTAGATAGGCGGTTGTGAGGCTCACGCACCCTCTTCCTTTGCGAGATTCGTTCGATTCTTCGCCGGCTCGCGGGGTCGATCACCGGTGTTCTCATATCCCGTAATACGTGGGTTTTTCCGCGGCTTTTCAGCCACGGTACGATCGTGGATGGCGAGCAACTCCTCCTTGTCGAGTATCATCTCCTCCCGTGTACGCGAAACGAGGCTGAATTCTGTCGTCAACTCGATCGCATCGACCGGGCACGCTTCTTCGCACATGCCGCAATAGATACAGCGCAACTCGTCCAGATCGAACTTGATGGGATATTTTTCGCGATCCTCCCAGGGCGATTCTCCAGCATCGATGTGAATGCAATGGGCGGGACACGCCGTTTCGCACATATAGCAAGCGACGCAGGCGACACGTCCCTTTTCGTCGCGATTCAAACGATGCACACCGCGATAATTCGCCACGCGAAGCTCGCGCTGCTCCTCTGGATACTGGATCGTGATAGGTCGACCAAACAACGTCTTGAACAGGTGGCGAATGGTGGTGCGCATACCGTCAAGGATTTGCGGTAGATAGAACCGCTCGCCAACGGACAACACCGGTTCGTCCACCATCACAATGTCTTTGTCGTCAATCATGTCGTAATCTCGCCGCTCGTCGCCGCCATCCCAAACGTACTCTCTCTGATCGGAGGAAGATTGGAAGCCCGACCGGTCACCGGAGTTTGCGAGAACGCCGCAAACATCATCGAAACCACCAAAATAGCCATGTTGCCGACCAGCGCCCATCCCGAACGGTGCAAACCGAAGTAGAGCAGCCCGATGGCCAGTACGAACAGGGCCAGCGTCATAGGAATCAACGCTTTCCACGCGATGCGCATGAGCTGGTCGAAACGAAATCGCGGAAGCGTCCAGCGTATCCACATCATTAGGAAGATGAAGAACGCGATCTTGCCGCACAGTACGCCGGTTTTGGCGATCACCGCCCCGAAGTGCGTCGCTTCAGGTTGGGTCCACGGTATCCACGGAAAATGCCAGCCGCCGAGGAACAAGACGCAAATGAGCGCGCTGGCGGTGATCATGTGAGCGTATTCGCCAAGGAAGAACATACCGAACTTCAACGCGTTGTACTCCGTGTGAAAACCGCCGACGAGCTCCTGCTCCGCTTCCGCCAGATCGAACGGTGCTCGATTGGATTCCGCAAGCGCCGTGATGAACAAGATGACGAACGCGATCGGATGCAGGAAAACGTTCCATTGGGGAATCACCCCGAACCAGGTGCCAGCCTGCTGAACCGTAATTTCTTCCAACCGCAACGTCCCCATCGTAAGCACCACGACGAGAATGCACAGCCCCAGGGGAATTTCGTAGCTCAGCATTTGGGCCGTCGCACGAATCGCACCATAGAAGGAATACTTGTTATTGCTCGCCCAACCGCCGATCACAATTCCGTACACGCCCATCGACGCCACGCCCAATACATAGAGTAAGCCGATGTCGGGGTTGGCCACCTGAATGTCGACTACCCGATCGTTGACCTGCCACTGGCCACCCCACGGAATGGCCGCAAAGCCGACAAAAGCGACCAGCATCGAAATGGCCGGTGCGGCGATGAACAACACCTTGTCGACATGCCCGGGGACGATGTCCTCTTTGAACAAGAACTTTCCGCCATCGGCGACGAGTTGGAAAATACCCCACGGTCCGACACGGTTCGGGCCGTATCGGTCTTGAATCCATGCGGCAATCTTACGCTCAAAGAATATGCAATAGACTGTGATGCCCAGCAGCGCGTTGACGATGCCGAACACCATGACCAGGCTGATGCCGAATTGACTGGTGAGAAAATCAATCATTGTTCAACAATCGACGCCGTTGCCTTGGCGAGATCACTCAATGTGCGTGCACCGGCTTAAGCGGCGCTTCATAGGCATCGGCAAACGCGGGGATCTTCCCCGCCATTTGCTCGCGCACGCGCTCGCCGGTGTACAATCCCTCAAAGCCGGCCAGTGCGAAGAAAAACGCGCCGTCCTGCGGAACACCTTCCGGCGGACTGATCGCCCGCTCGAAGGTCTGAATCAGCCCCGCCTTGTTTACGAAACTGCCCTCGCGTTCAACCCATGCACAAGCGGGAAGCACAACAGCCGCCCCCCCCATCAGCGGGTTTTCGAAAATATCCTGCACGATCAGCAACTCGATCTTGGCTGCCATCTTGACCGCCAATTTCTTGTCCAACCACTCCGCCGGATAGCCGCCGACGACCCATGCCGCGGAAAAGGCGCCGGCTGTGGCGCTCGCGACAAACGCCTCGAAGTCCAATGTCTTGCCGCCTGCCGCCTCCAACACCATTTCGATACCGCGGCGGTTCGGACACTTTTCCTGGGAGATCGTAAACCTAATATCGTCTCCGGTAGCGCCGATGGGAAACGTCTGGTCCTCACCCGACCGAGGAATCGGCCCGATGACCAGCGTCGCGTCCGGTGCCGCATCGCGAATGAATTTGCCGAGCAGCCACGCTTCTTCGCAGCCCATGAACGGCGACAAAACGGCAGCCACCTTTTCCGATCCGTTCGCCTGCACGTTCTCTTCGAGGCGATATCGAATGATGCCCGGCAGATCCGCCCACTCAGGCGTCGAATCTTCGAGCCCGCGACGAACAGTCGGTGTCGTCACGCGTTTGTCATCATGCACGTACTTGTAGCCGAAACGACCCTCGTCGCACATCCACCAGTCGTTGACTTTCGGGTTGTAGCGAGGCTTGAGGCGATGAACGACGCGCTCGGCGTGATCGACGCGGATCGAGCAGCCCGTCGCACAACCCGCACAGACCGACGGCGTGGATTCGAGAGACCACACCCGCTTCTTGAACAAAAAGTCCTTGTCGAGCAAGCACCCGACCGGACACACGTCGACGACGTTACCTTGCAAAGGGTTGTCCAGCGGAAAGCCGGGAAACACGTCAATCTCGAGTTTGGACCCGCGGTTGACCAGAGTCAACTCGTGCGTGCCCGAAATCTCTTCCGTGAAACGGATGCAGCGCGAGCAGAGTACGCAACGATCCTGATAAAGCAGCGTCTTGGGACCGATGTCTTTCTTGGGATTCTTCCACTTCTCATCGACCATGCGCGACTCGGCCCGACCGAACTCGAAGCTGTAATCTTGCAAATGACATTCGCCGGCCTGATCGCACACCGGGCAGTCCAAAGGATGATTCAGCAGGAAGAACTCCATACAGTTCTCCACGTTCTTCTTGACCGGGTCGCTATCGAATCGCACCTCCATCCCCTCGCGCACGTGCGTCTGGCACGAGGGTACAAGCTTGGGCGCCCAATCCAGCTCTTGCGTCTTGGGATGAGGCATCTTCATCTCCATGAGACAAAGACGGCACGAGGCGACCACTTTCAGCCCGGGGTGAAAGCAGTAATGCGGCACATTCCAGCCGCCGGCGAGGGCGGCTTCCAGCACACTCGCACCCTCGCGGCATTCGACTTCCTTGTTGTCGATGATGATTTTCGGCATAAGTTTCAAACGGCCGTTACAGGCCGCGGTCACCACTTCTCGAATCAGTAGACTCAGTTCAGTACTCTGAGCATTTCCTGCGCACGCCCCGGCGGTTGAGCCCGAATGGCGGCTTCCAACTCGCTACGGAACTTCTTGACGATCGTCTCGATAGGATACGTCGCCCCATCGGGAAGTCCGCAAATACTCAGACCGGGCATCATGCCCATATTGCGGGCCGTTTCAAGGAGGATGTCGAGATCCTCCAAACGCCCCGCGCCCTCCTCGATCCGCAAGGCGATCTTATACATCCAACTCGTGCCTTCGCGGCATTGCGTACACTGACCGCAAGATTCGGTGCCGTAAAAACGAGCCAAATTCCGCAATACCAGGCGTATGTCCGTGTCCTCGTCAAAGACCACGGCGGCGGCCGTGCCTAGCCCGAGAAGCCCGTATTTCCGTGGATCGTCGAAATCCATCTTCATGTCCAGTTCGTCGGCCGTCAGAGCGCCCATCGACGCCCCGCCCGGCAATACGCCCTTGACCTTCTTTCCGGGAAGCATTCCGCCGCCCAAGTCGTCGCGTTCAATCAGCTCGCGAACGGTAATCTCCATCGTCTCTTCGTAGCAACCGGGACGATTGACCGGACCGCTGATACAAAACAACTTCGGCCCGGCGCTATGCGGCGGTCCGATACTCGTAAACCAGCTTGCCCCGCGCTCGATGATGTGCGGAAGACAAGATAAAGTCTCGACATTGTTCACGACGGTCGGCTTGCGAAACAGACCCTCGATCGCCGGAAACGGCGGTTTGATCCGCGGCCATCCTCGCTTGCCCTCGAGAGACTCGATCAGCCCCGTTTCTTCACCGCAGACGTACGCCCCGGCGCCGCGATGAAGATAGACGTCCAGCGAATAATCGCTGCCGAAAACGCCCTGCCCGAGATAGCCCGACGCGTACGCCTCGTCCACCGCCTTTTGAAGAACGTGAAACTGTTCGTGAAATTCGCCGCGAAGGTAGATATAGGCCACCTGCGATTGCGTGGCGTACGCCGCGATAATGATCCCCTCCACCAACTGGTGAGGGTCATGTTCCATGAGGACCCGATTGCAAAACGTCGGGGGCTCCGACTCGTCGGCATTGACGCAAAGATACGTGGTCGTGCGGTCCTTCGGAAGAAAAGACCACTTGACGCCGGCCGGAAAACCCGCGCCCCCGCGTCCGCGCAGGTTGGCGTCCTTGACCTCGTCGATCAGCTCTTCCGGCGTCATCTTTAGCGCCTTGCGCACGCCGCGATATCCACCGCGTAACTCATACACCTTCAGGTCGGTGGAATGCGGTACGCCGACGTTGCGCGTCAATACCGGTTCGAACTTACCCATTTACGGCTGCCATTTCATTGAATCGTCGATTCGTCTCCATGCACGACTTGATCGGCACAGATGTTTTCCGCGTCAAATCAGCCAACGAAAATAGATCATGCTCCAACCTATCATCGCCCCACTGATCCACGCGCGCCGCCCCTCGAAGCAACGCGGCGCGACGAGCGCCATCAGACCCGGAAGAAAATCCAGCGAAAAGCGGTTGAATCCTCGCTGCTCCTGCCCCGCGCCGTGGAAGAACAGCAGGCAAACAAAAACAAGCGCGCACGCCATAAGCACACCGCGCCGCGCCGGATCCGACAGTGTACGGCGAAGATCCCAGAAGAGCCACATCAGAACCGGTGTGGTCCACCAGATTCCCGTGCAAATTCGGTTGGGACGAATGTGATATTCCGGCTCGCCGGCCACCTCGATTCGATGAACGCGCGGCAGACCGAGGTTCATGTGGTAAAGGTTGCCCGGTACAAAATGAGGAGAAAACAGACCGTGCGCGCGCGCCGCTTCGGCCAAGGCATCCGTTCGATCTTCGTAGACTCGCATGTACCCCGAATCGAACGGATTGCCGAACTTCAGCGAGTTCAACACCGCCGGCACGCCGAGAACGAGTGCCCCCGTCACGACAATCGCCAGAGTCCGCGATCTGGTGGAACCCGCCGCCTCGTTCGAACGGGCGATGATCAAAAGAGGGATGGCATAGAAAACTGTCAACTGCCGCGCCATCGTCGCCATGACCAGACCGGCGCCCGCTACCCAAATTCGACGTTTTCCGAAGACCTCCCCCAGAAGAATCAGCAGACCGATCGTGGCCAGCGCGTGATTGACCGGATACGGTGACGCCCCGCGCAGCGCTTGATCGAGAACCGGCCAGAGCGAAGTGCCGCAGACGAATCCGATGGCCAGAAACAACGCCGCTCCTGAACGGCCGATGATCCACTTGAACAGCAAAAATGCCAGGGCGGGAATCGGTAAAACGACCATCGTCAGAACCACCGCCTGAGGTACGCCGCCGAAGATCGGCACGACCATGGCCGCGATAAATGTGAACAACGGGGGGAAATGATTGTAAATCCGCGTCCCAACCCTGGCGGTATCCCATTTCCTGTCCGGTATGTCGAGCTGTCCGTTCCACCAAGCTTGTGCCTCTGCTATCTGATTGTTGTTGCGTGCGCCAAAAACATGTTCGGGTTCAATAAGCGATGGCTTCAGCAGGCCGATCACGACAAGACAGACGACCGCGACACCAAGCCAACTTTTCTGGATCGCCGATCGCGAATCTTCAAGCATCATTCCTCACCATGCCCGCCATTTCGTCTGGTTCCGCACGGCTGGAATCATCCAGCGACGTCCAAGGATGAGCGGTCCTCCGTCACTCGCCAAGCCATCGGGCACATACTTAATCCGCATCACGCATTTCATCGACATCGGATGTCGAACCAATCACACGATCCACGGAAGCGCTCTCGCCGGAGCCTTCGACCGCACCTAAGGGTGCATCGAACAAATCGCTACGCGGTATCGCCAGGCGATCGTTAGACTCGTCTGCCAAAATCCCGGCGACATCCGCGGGCCGCAGGTGCTTGTGCGTCTTCTCGTTAATAATCATACAAGGCGCGTGATCGCAGCAGGCCAGGCATTCTTCGGTGACTAGGCTGTATTGCCCGTCCGCCGATGTCCCATGCTCGTCGATGCCGAGTTGCTTTTTCACCTCGGCCAAGACGTCCGCCCCGCCCATCAATTCACACGAGAGGCTTCGACAGACGGTCACCACTTTCTTCCCCTTCGGGTGCGTCCAAAAATGCGTGTAGAACGAGAGCGTGTCCAGTACGTCGGAAGGATGTATCTCCAGCAAGTCCGCGATTTCGACCATTGCCTGGTGCGACACATGCCCATTGGTGTTCTGTACGATCCATAGGGCGGGCAGCAACACGGCCCGCTTTGTTTCATATCGCGGGAAAAATGAGCGAATTTTCTCGCGCACCGCTTCGCTCAGTGCCGACGGTGCATCGGCATCCACGACGGATTCTTGTCGATTGATCGTCTTCCAGGCCATCTTCCGAGTCTCAACTAAACTTTGTCGCCCGCCATTCGGTTGCTCATCGATCGAGTTCGGCGGCTATCACGTTCATTCCACTGAGTATGGCGATGACATCGCTGATTCGATGCCCCCTGACCAATTCCGGGAAACACTGATAGTTGATGAACGATGGCGGACGACAGCGGGCGCGATAAGGCGCGTTTCGCCCGTCGCTCGCCAGATAGAACCCCAGTTCACCGTTTGCGGTTTCCGTCGCCCCGTAGGACTCGCCGATCGGCGGCTCGAACCCGCGATTCGTCATGATCTGCTCGAAGTGATGGATGAGCCCTTCGATACTGAAGTAAACCTCGTCCTTACTCGGCAGCGTCTTCTTGTCATGCGGAAGCACGTCCACGGGACCCGGCGGAATGTCGTCCACCAATTGCAGGATGATCTTGACCGCTTCACGCATCTCGGCGAGCCGCACCAAATACCGCGCCAGGCAATCGCCGCCGCGACTGAGCGCCACCTTGAACGCCACCGGCGACGATCCCTTGCCATCCCAGTTGTCCGCGTAGCACAAATACGGTTCGTCCTTGCGCAGATCGCGGCGCACGCCGCTGGCACGGGCGAGCGGACCGGTGAGACCCCAATTCACCGCATCGTCATGATTCATATAACCGACGCCCTTCGTCCGCTCGATAAAAATACGATTTCGGGTGAGCAACTTTTCCAAGTCGGCCAGCGCTACCGGCAGCAATTCCGTGCAAAACACCTTCACCTTTGCCGGCCACCCCGACGTAATGTCTTCCTTCAACCCGCCGACTCGCGTATAGCTCGTGGTAAATCGGTGCCCGCAGACTTCCTCGAAAAGATCGTAGATGGTTTCGCGCACGTTGAAGGGATACATGAAGGCCGTGAATCCGCCGAGATCGAGACCGGAAGCGCCGACGCAAACCAGATGGTCCTGGATGCGCGCCAGCTCGGCGATTATCGTACGGATGACCTTACACCGTGGCGTCAGCTCGATATCGAAGAGCTTCTCGCAGGCGTGGTGCCACGCGATATTGTTGGCCATGGGGGAGATGTAATTCATCCGGTCGGTCACGACGACATATTGGTTGTAGTTCAGGTCCTCGCCGAGTTTTTCGAAACCGCTGTGCAGGTAACCGATGTGCACCGTGCAACTGAGCACTTTTTCGCCGTCGAGCTCGAGAACATGGCGCAGCGTGGTGTGCGT
>JADFIX010000098.1:5447-8833 GCA_022566435.1 Planctomycetota bacterium | reverse complement strand
AAGGGGCCGGCGCGAAACATCACGCCGGAATGCGGCCGGCGAGCCGCCATGCGTTCACCGCTGCAACATTGCACGGGGTTTCGCGTATCGGCTTTGCAACGCGCCCGTACGCATCCATGCGTGTGCCGATTGATGGCGTTCGGCGTTGCGCGCATCGGGCACGGCGCGCGGCAGTCGTTTCCCGATAAGATGGCGAATTCCGTTCATCGAACGATGCCGCCATGACCGCCTCTTCTTCCTCGCACCGCAATCCTATCCACTGCGAAATCGATCTCGACGCACCCGGCAAGCATGCGGGCTACCTGCGGCTGCCGCATTCCGTCCACCGCTCGGCGTACGGCTGGCTGCCGATCCCGATCGTGTCGATCCGCAACGGCGACGGCCCGGTCGCGCTCGTGATGGCCGGCAATCACGGCGACGAGTACGAAGGCCAGATCATCGTGTCGCAACTGATGCGCGAGATCGAGCCCGAGATGGTCAGCGGGCAGTTGATCCTGCTGCCGATGGCGAATTTCCCGGCGGCGGATGCCGGCCTGCGCGTGTCGCCGCTCGACGCAGGCAACCTGAACCGCAGCTTTCCCGGCGATCCGACCGGCACGCCGACGCAGATGATCGCCCACTACATCGAGCACGCGCTGCTGTCGCGCGCGCAGTATCTGGTCGACCTGCACTCGGGCGGCAGCTCGCTGCTGTACCAGGGCGGCAACATGCTCGCGATCGATCCGCTCGACGCCGACGAAGCCGCGAAGCTCAACGGGCTGCTGGTCGCGTTCGGGCTGCACAATGCGTTGCTGCACGCGCCGAATCCCGTGCATTCGGCGTCGGCCGCGCGCCGCCAGGGCGCGATCTCGATCGTGACCGAACTGGGTGGCGCGGGCATGGCCGATCCGTCGCTGATCCGCATGGGCCGCCACGGGCTGCTGCACTACCTCGGCCATATCGGGCTGCTGCACGGCGCGCTCGTGCCCGATGCGCCGCCCACCGTCACGCGCTTCATGCGGGTCGACGGCGAGCGCCACTTCGTCTACGCATACGAGCGCGGGCTGTACGAGCCGCTCGTCGAACTCGGCGACCAGGTGAAGGCCGGGCAGCCGGCCGCGTGGGTGCATTTCCCCGATACGCCGCTGCGCGAGCCGGTGCTGCACCGTTTCAAAGGTGACGGCGAAGTGGTGTGCAAGCGCGTGCCCGCGCAGGTGCAGCGCGGCGATTGCCTGTTCCAGCTGGCGGAGTTGTCGGCGCCGCCGAGCATCGGCCAGACGGCCTAAATCCGGACCTCTCTCCTTTCCTTGCTGTCTGCCAGTCATGGCGGACGGCATGCGTTCGTCATTAACCAACTTGACAAATTAACTTACTTGGTTATGATCACCGATGGAAAAGAGAACGCCTCATTGCAAGCTGCTGCGCGTGAAAGCGCTCGTCGAAACCGGCCAGGTCCGGCTAACGGCGAGCGCGGTACTCGGCGCCCGGCTATTGGGTTTCACGGAACGGGAGGCGCTCGGTGTCGTGCTGTCGCTGACCGATCTCGACTTCCACAAGAGTATGACGACGTACGCCGACCACACGATCTGGCAGGACGTCTACCGACCTTTCACGGTGCGCGGCGACGTGTACCTGAAGCTGACGGTGATCGACGATGTGCTGATCGTGTCTTTCAAGGAGCGTTGAACATGAAGTGCCCTGCCTGCGGTGCCGCCAAGCTGGTCCGCGACACGCGAGACATCCCCTATACCTACAAGGGCCGGTCGACTGTCGTTCGCGATATCACCGGCGATTTCTGCCCGGCCTGCGGAGAATCGGTGCTGGATCTCGACGAGGCCACCCGTCTCGGCGAAGCGATCACCGAATTCAACAAGCAGGTGAACGCCACCCTCGTCGACCCGAAGTACATCGCGAAGGTGCGCAAGAAGCTGAAGCTGGATCAGCGCGAGGCGGCCGAGCTCTTCGGCGGCGGCGTGAACGCGTTCTCTCGTTACGAAACGGGCAAGACGAATCCGCCGCTTGCCCTCGTGAAATTGCTGAAGCTGCTGGATCGTCACCCCGATCTGCTCGCCGAAGTGCGAGCGGCCTAGGTGCTCGCCTGTCGGCACCGCGCATGCGTCAAGCACCGGCTTCGACGCATGCGCACTCCCCCCGCCACACCCACCCCATTCCCGCTGCAAGCCTTCTGACGTCCGTCGCGAAATCCTTATCGAAATTGCTTCGTTCGCCTTTGCCGGCCGCGCCGCTAACGTGTTCAAAACGGCGGCGGCCCGCCATCCGCATCCCGGCAGGATACGCACCGGCCGCCGCCATCACGACAACCGCGCCGCGATAACGGAACAGACCGGACGGGCCGCGTGCCCGCACCCCGCCAGGAACGTCCGCATCGCGCGCCCTTCGCGATGCCCATGGCCACAACCGACCGCATCATCGACACGACGCCGCTCGACGTCCGCGCGCAACCGCTGATCGACGCGTTGATCGACGAGTATTCGACCCGTTACCACGCGTATCGGCCCGACAGCCAAGCGTCCGCCCGCGAAGAACTCGCACGCTACCCGGCCGAAGTGTTCGCGCCGCCCGAAGGCGCGTTCGTGCTGCTGCTGCGCGACGGCGAAACGATCGGCGGCGGCGCGTTCAAGCGCTACGACGCGCAGACCGCCGAGCTCAAACGGATCTGGACCCGCTCGGACCTGCGCCGCCAGGGCCTCGCCCGCGTCATCGTCGAGGCGCTCGAACTGCGTGCCGCGCAGCAAGGCTATCGCCGCATCTAACGCAGGTGGAGGGGCAGCGAAGGCCCCACTGGCTTCTTTGATGCGCAGGGTGGGAATCTAGTCGTTCGATTCAAACAGAACCCCGCGAACAATCCAGAATTTGGCTTCGACTAGCTGCGCTTCATCAAGAATTTCAGGTGCGTGTGGATCGACCGGATTCGGGCTGACCAGAATGCAATGGCCTTCACTGCGGTAGACACGCTTGATCACACGGCCAATGCTATCGACGTTTGTGTCAACGACCGCAAGATCGCCGTTGTTAACCTTCAGGTGATCAGTCGTGGGTTGTTTATCGATCAACACATGCTGGCGAGCACGTGCGATCGGATCGAGACTGCGACCTTCGACACGTACACAGGCGAGCTTCGATATCCAACCTACTCGAAAGTCCGCGCGCGGCTGCCATTCAATAGTCGCAGCCCCCGTGGATGATCCCGGAGTTCGGTGTTCTTCGTAAAGTACGCCAACAACTTTTCGTATCCCAGAATCGATCTTTGCGGCGACCACGCTGTTGATGGGGCGTACGGCGTTAATGGACTGGAATGTCCAGCTATCCCCGTCCGACCAGATTCTCCTCAGCAGGTGATCTCCATTAGCACACTTTGCGGCAACCAAGTCGCCATCGTTGCAAGT
>JADFIX010000098.1:2314-5437 GCA_022566435.1 Planctomycetota bacterium | reverse complement strand
TCACGTCTTCGGCCGCCAACAACACCCATTGGCCGGGCCTCGCGACGGGATCAAGCACATCGGATGTCACGAGTACTGCATCACCTGAGGGGACAGACGTGACGCCAAGATCTCCGGGGTCATCGACCACCCACGACTCTTCTCTCGCGGCAGCCTGGCCAAAAACACTAAGTTCAATTGGCTCCCTCCGAGTCGCCTCTCGCGGTAATCCGGCAAGTGTGACGACTGTTGTCGGGATAATCGCTTTCCGGCGACTGTGCGAGTGCTCCTTTTGAAGCCGAGCTAGCTCGGCTTCAAAAGGCTTATTTGCCTTGAGCAATTCAGCATAACAATCCCGGCACATCGCATTGGTGACGTTTGCCTGAGTGCCGTGATGTGATCCAGGATTGACTACGCTCGTGACCCGATTGTCGCGGAGCACTGCCAGAATCTCGGTCCTCTTTACAGTCGCGAGCGGATCTGTCGCGGGCAGAGCTTCATACGCTGGTATCGAGTTGAAAAGCTGCTGACACACAAATGGTGTATGAGCGTACGTCTCAAGTGTTACGAGTAGTTCCTCACAATACATCCTCATCTGATTCGGTGTATTGCCAGGCGACGATTCGAGATCCTCTTCTACACATCTTAACCGGGTACCAGGCCTCCAACTGACGGGACGCATCCAAGGTCGTTCGTTTAGCTCATACACATTTCTAGCAAGAAAGTCGTTTCGGCAATTCAACAAGAACTGCTTTTGATGTGTCGCAACGACGAACTGAAGCTGATCCATCCATGGTCTCAGGATCTCACGTGACCATCGTTCACGATGGCCTTCGTCAAGCGAAAGAACAGGATCGTCCATAATCGCGAAGCCAAGACCGCCCGGATGCTTCTTCAAGAGCGCGAAATAAAACGACAGTGCTACGGCTCTTTGAAGCCCGGCGTTGCCAAAGAACTGTTCGGGTACTTCGTAATCGCCCTTCGACAGGAAGGCCGTGACACTCTTGTCGCGACCTGAACCGACAACGAGCCGAGCGGGTGACAGACCACTGGCCACCTCACGATACATCGTTTTCCAATTGGAAATCGTGTTGTCTCGGATGTCGGTGAAGACGCGTCCGACTTCACTTTCCGCATATTTCTTGGTCGCCTTGAGAGCATTGAGTGGGTCGGTGAGTTCTGCTAACACAGCATGCTCGGTTTCCTTGCCGGCGATGGCATTTTTCTTTGCAAAGGCTGAATGCAGTTCTTTTCGCACATCCTTGAGCGGTGCGACGGCGGCAGCAGCCACTTTGCCAACCGAGAGGGCATCGAGGAGCGATTTCTTGTCATCGTTGCCTGACGCAGTCACTACCTTGTGTATCGCTTGCTTCGTCTCACCAAGAGCGCTTTGGCTCCAACGTAAGAGAGAAATAGTTCTTCTGGCCAAATCCATGGCTTTGCAGAATTCGATCGCGAAGTCCGCAAATTCCTTCTCTGCGTCCTCGGGAAGCAACGCCGTTTGTGCCGGTTTGTCAATCGTGAGTTCGTTCGCAATTGTCTCTATCTGTGATTGAAATGTGGCCGTAAGTCGCGAGAACTCTAGCGACAAAGTCTTGCTCGCCAGTTCCTTCCAGTCATCGAGGATCCGTTGCTTTGGTGGCTCAGTAGTCATCACGCGAATAGCGATTGGTAGAATTTTGTTCAAATCGCCGCAAAGATCGCGGAAGAAATTCTTCACCTCTTTCTTCAGTTCTGGATCAACTTTCTTCAGGCGAACAAGCTCTTTTTTCACGGGCAAGTCCTTGATCGATTGCTCGCAAACTGGACATGTTTCCGTCTCCGAACTGTAGAATTGCGCAGCCTGTAACAGGAGCGTCGACTTGCTATCTGGAGCGGTTTCCTTGCGCCACCAGTTGAGTCGCGTCTCAATCCGCTTGATTGCGTCGTCGGTGAAGGCGATCAGTGCCTGGGACTGTTCCTCGAGAAGCTCATCGCTTGAGGATTCCTCTGTTGGCGACAAGACCAATTCGAGCTTTAGTTTCTCCAACCGCGGAAAGTTGCTCCAGACGCCCTTCTCCAAAGCGAACACCGCAGCAGTCAGTTGTTCAGCCAAGTTATCGTCCGCTGGCGGTTCTTCCGCATCGAGTCCGATGAGGACAGCTAAATCGCTCTCGGCCACTCGGATGCACTCTGAAAGCTCTTTCCCGGCTTCCTCAATCTGGTCCTTGCTCGCCTTCGCTGGTGTCGCCAGCTTCTCAAGCGTTGCACGGGCATCGTGTGATGTCGGCAATCGACCTGGCAATCGTCCAAGTTGTTCGACCAATTCCTGCCATGCGGAGTCGATCGCTTGCTGTTCGCTTTGTGATAGATTCGTTCGATTTCTGGAGATGGCGGTCGCGAGTTCCCCGAGATTTTCAAGATCGTCGTACCCGAGCATCAAACTGAGCAGACGCTTCGTGTCGGGTGCTGCTTCGACCGTCAATCGTCCGAATGTCGTTGGAGCGCGGAGTGACAACTGCAAGTCGAGCGGCTCGATGCCAAACTGCGCCAAGTCATCGCATCGATTCCAATCCTCGCCATTATCACTCGCTTCGAGGCCGTCCGCGAGACTCCTCCTTAAGTGCAGACTGGAACTGCCATCCTTAGAAACCAAATCGATCTGAGCCGAACATTCCGGAATCGTCGTCTTGGTGATCTCTCCGTCTGGGAGCGTTGCAACAATCGGCCAATCGGTGATCTTCCTCCCCTTTCCATCTGTCTTTGGCAGGTGATGCACGGTCGCCGTGTCGCTATTGTCGTGTGCGTCGCTGACTGCATCACCCGTCAAGACCCAAATCACGGCACCGAGCAGGCTTGTTTTCCCGCTTCCGTTAGGACCGTAAATCAAATTCGACTTGCCATCGAAGTGAAAAGAAACACTCTCTCCTGCTGGAGCGATGCCTCGAAACGACTTACATTCCACGCGATTCAGAAGGTAGGCGTTCTTGTCCTCGCTTGATTCAAGCGGAACGACTGGCTGTGCTTCCGGCGCGACGTCCGGCGGAGATTCTGCTGGTTGACTGTCCTCTTGGCTTTTGGTTGCCCTATCTTCGGCGCTTTCCTTCAACTCCGTGTAGCGCCTTCGGAGAGATTTTCCCCGCTCATCTCCCGAGAGATTCTGCA
>JADFIX010000098.1:0-2304 GCA_022566435.1 Planctomycetota bacterium | reverse complement strand
CAGTGGATAGCGAAAGAATCGGCATTACCGGTTTCTGCATGGGAGGCCGTGTGGTCTGGTTGATGGCGGCTACCAATCCTGTGTTCAAGGCCGCTGTTCCCTATTACGGCGGCAACATCATGACTCCATGGGGCGCGGCTACTCAGTCTCCCTTTGACCTGACCAGCGGCATCAATTGCCCTATATTGTTCCATTTTGGTCGAGAGGACCAATCTCTGTATCGCCTGACTTAACTTTGGCTCCCGACAACAATCGATCAATGATCGACTGACTTTGAGCACTAAATGCCACCGATCACCTCCGTGGAGTTGGGAACTAGGGGGCTCATAGAGTGTCCAGTCATCTCAAAGAAAGACAACATACGGCCATGTTACCGCGTGTCTAATGGCTGTCCAGTGCGGAACTTGCAACGTCCCACACCATTCCGTTGGTTAACTAGACCCGGGCCATGACTGGTCTGGCTCGCCCGCCCAAGGGAGCGGGCTTCGCCGGCCTCAGGCCTTGTGTTGGGAGTTCAAGCCAAGGGCAGTTTCGATCTTCCTCGCCGTTTGTTGCCCGGTGGCCGATTCTTTCGATCGCTTCTGGGTACGGCGAACGAGATTCGCGTGCGCTGTCCTTCCCGGCGAGTCCGAAAGCAGGGCCGAGTTCCGCGAGCGTGGCTCCTGTCCAGCGACGGCACCCCCCCGGACGGTTCGTCCTGAGCGCGCAACGACGTTGGAGCATCTGCGGCCGGTGTTGTCGTCCTGTGCGCTTTTGGCGTGTTCGGCAGCCTATCACCAGCGACAACCCGTCACGGATGCAACGCTCAAGTTGTTACAAAGACGTTGCGCACACCCACATCGACTTTGATTACAAAGCACCGAAAGAGAAACCATTCCATGACGTTACAGCGCACCACTGTCGCCTGTTTTCCGCCGTCCAGTTCTTCGCCGTGGGCCGCATCCCCCCGCCGGCCCAGAAAACATGGGCTTTGTCCGCGACTCCTGGTCACGAACGAAATGATCCGCACGCGGGACACCATGTCTAGTTGGAGGTCATCAACCTCGGAAAGGATCGGATAACGCTGGCCCGTCAGGTTCCCTACGAAGACGACAATCCATTGCGACTATCTGCGGGAATTCGCTTAATTCACATCGTTCCGCAAGCGCTGCCAACGCCGTTCAGCACGGCAGGATCAAAACGGCGATCACCATAGCCGACAGCGAATATTGCCGTCCGGAGCTTCTTGACGTTGCAGCGTTGAACGAATCGGCGGTAGGTTGCGTACAACTGGAAAACGCCTAGCCGAATCGGACGGTTCTCTGGACCGTCACCGCACGTTAGCGATTTCCTGCAATATCCTACCAAAAAGAACTTCCAGCAGACGCCGCTTCTGGCATCAGACGAAAGGGAAAAACACATGACCACGATGAAAAACACCACCCGACTCGCAGCCATCTGCGCACTACTTCTCCTCTCTACCGCCAACGCCGCACCGATCGACGACGCCGAACAGGCCCTGCAAGCACGCCAGTTCGAGACCGCCATCACCGACCTGGAAAAATCCGAACCCGGCGACTATCCCAGCTACCTCAAGGCCGTCTCCCTCTACCAGTTGGGGAAACATTCCGCCGCCGTCACCACCTGTGTGGGGCTCTTGAAACAATACCCAGACTCCCAATGGCAACACAAGGCGCGCTTCCTCATGGCCCGCGCCCTCATCGCACAGAAAGATCACAGGGCTGCCGAGTCAATCCTCGCCGCGGAGGCAGGTCGTATCTTCTCGCCCGACCGCAAACAGTCGATCGCGAACGTCCTGGTCGATTTCGCCGACAAGCTTGCGCGCCGCCCCGATCCGAACGAGCTCGACGCGCTCCCGGCCGACGACGCCAAGGCGCTCGCGCTCTATCAACAGGTCCTGGCACTCGAGATCAAGCGAAGGCTTCGCGACGACATCCAGTTCAAAGTCGCCCTGACCCTCCAACGGCTCAATCAACATCCGCAGGCGATCGCCGCCTTGCACCAATACCTTGACGAATTCGACCCGACGTGGACGGGTCCAGTCGGCAGCGCGACACGGCAGCGCGGCCAGCTCAAACAGAATCCCGTCGCACCCGGTAAGCACCGCCTCGAGGCGCGGTTCGCCCTCATCAGCTCCCAGGTCATCAACGGTAACAACGATGCGGCCCGCCAGAATGTTGACGCCTTTCTGCCGATTCTTCAAGACACCGTCATGGAGTTCGACGACGGCCGTGGTGGCGCCGTCAATCGCGACAAATCCGACGTCGCCCACCAACGCGTCCGCACTTACTCCAAAGACCTCCC
>JADFIX010000097.1 GCA_022566435.1 Planctomycetota bacterium | reverse complement strand
CGACATCGCGAAAGACGAACGGCGGGTCGGCGGCGGGGGCGTGAGCGGCACAAATCACGATCACGGCAACGGCCGTCCAATGCGGCGGCAGGATCTTCGAAATCTGCATTCGATCGTCTCCGGCGGACATGCGGAATCGGTTACGGTCGCCGCTCCGACTCAGGGATGTGAATCACCGTCAATGCACAGGTATCGAACCGCAGTCGGCCCTGGCCATCAGCACCGCCGCGGTTGCCGTTCCAGGTGATGTAGAGTTTGTCTCCCTTTTCGCTGATCGCCGAGCCGAATGTTCCCAGCGGAACGTAGCCGTACTTCTGCTTGTAGAAGGGATGCAGGAAGGCGATGACTTTCTTCTTGCCGGTCTTGACGTCGAACTGCACGATCGGTGTGCCGTCCTGTTGGCCGCCGCCGTGCGCGCCGCAAACATAATACAGATACCGACCCGTGGGATCGACGTCGAGGCTGGTGACGTAGGTCTGGCTGCCGACGGCCGCGTTGCCGATGCGATCGATCTTCTCCGTTTTGGTGTTGAACCGCCAGAGGGTGGCATCGCCGCGCGTTGAGACGGTGTAAACGTAGCCGTCGGCCGTCTCCTGAGTGGCGGAACGCAGGCCGATTTTCCCCGGGATTTGTGTAGGCGGTTTGCCCTCGGACGGGTCATAGCGCATCAACGGCCCGCCGTCCTCGGCGACGTAATAGACGCGGCCGGTGGACCTGGCGAAGATCATGTAGCGGTAGGGACCGTTTTCGGCGGTGTGCAGCACCTTGCGTTTGCGGATGTCGTAGGCGAAGAACTGTACGGGGTCTTGGCGATTACCCGCCGCCGTCCCCCCGTAGAAGATCAGCCGATCGGGGTCGAGCACGCTGGTAGGAATGCAGTGCTTCGGCACCGGTCCCTGGGCGACGATTTCCGTCTTGCCCGTCTTCGGATGATGTCGGACGATCCAATCTCCCTTGTAGTGGTACTTGTCGATCGTCACGCGAGTGGATCCGCGGTGCGTGGCGAAGTACAGCCAGCCGTCGCTGCCCATGTCGATGCGGCTGTGGATTTTGCCCGGCACGTAGTGCCCCGCGGGCAGGCCGAGCAGCTTTTTCACGTCCACCAGCGTTCGCAGCGTTTTCTTGTCGGGATCGTATTCGTAGAGGAAGGCGTTCCCCTGCGGAGCCGTGTGATCGCCGATCGCCGAGTAGTACTTTCCGCCGACCGCCAGGGAGTCTCCCCACACCGACCAGGGATGTCCGGGATAGGTCTGCTCGGGATAGTACAGGAAGTCAATCGCCGGCGGCGTCCTGGCGATCTCGACACCCGCATGCAAATCCGAAACCGGTTTGAGGAACTTGGGAGACTTGTCTGTGACGACGGTTCTGCCGCCGGGCAACTTCGGCGGGAAGGCCAACTCGGCGGCGCCCGCGTCAATTGTCACCATCGCCGCGAGAACGGAAAACAGACATCTCAAGGTCACTCGGAAACTTGTCATTGTTGTGTCTCGCTTTTCGTTGACTTCCCGAACATTTCAGCCGTGTGCCGGCCTTCAATGCGAGAATTGAAACCTACCACTGTCCCCCGCGCGTATTGCCTGCCGATTCCCGAGTCGATGCTCTGCCGTCTAATTTTCTTGTCGTTTACTGTGCAGATTGCCGATATCGACCGAACGGCCTGGACCGTCCCGGTTTCAGCCTCGCAGTTCAAGCCCCGTCAGCGTTCCCGTGCTCGACGCGAAGCGATCGACTTCCAGCCCGAGTCGCTGCAGCATGGTGACGTAAAGATTCGCGAGCGGATTGTTGTTGTCGCGGTCGAATGCCAGATGTTGTCCATGCCGGAAGCCGCCGCCGGCGAGGATGATTGGCAGGTTGCGGTTGTTGTGGCCGCCGCTATGCATGTGCGATCCCAGCAGGACCATGGTGCGGTCGAGCAGATTGGAATCGCCTTCTTTGGACGCTTTCAGACGGCGGAGAAAGTCGCCAAATGCTTTTACGTGCTCCGACTCAACGATCGCAAGCTGTTCAAGCTTCTCCGGGTCTTTACCGTGATGCGAAAGATTGTGGTAGCCCATCGAGACGCCCGGCAGAGTGGCTACGGAGTTGGAATCGCCGACCGCGTAGGTGATGAGCCTCGTCGAATCGGTGAGCAACGCGAGATACATCACGTCGTACAGTTGGCGCGCACGATTGATAATGTCGTTGCTGTCACGGATGTCTACCGGCGGTTTGGCATCGACCTTCGGTTTTGGTTTATGTTCCCACTTCTCGGATTTGAAGAGTTGCCGTTCGGCCTCGCGCACGGATGTGAAGTACTCGTCCAGCTTCGCCTTGTCCCGCCGGCTGACACGACTCCGCATCCGCCGGGACGATTCCAACACGGTATCGAGCACACTTCGCCCTTCGCGAAGCCGCTCGATCCGATGCTGCTTTTCCGCCGGGCGGCCATCAAGGAACATCATTCCGAAATGTTTCGACGGGCTCAAATGTCCTGGGACTTGCACTCCGTTCGCCGACACCGAGATTCCCGTACCCAGCGCCATGGTCGCGAAACGCGTCTGTAAGCCGATCGACTTTGCCGCGAGTTGGTCGATCGAAATCGAGTTCTTGAAATTCGCGGCGCCAGGATGCGGTGCGGCTGTGAGCCAAGATTTACTCGCCGCGTGGCCGCCGTCCACTTCAGAATGAGAAGTGCCGGAGATGATCGTGAAGTCGTTACGCAAGTCATTGAGCGGTTTCAGGTAGCGAGTGACTTCGTAGTCACGGCCTGCCTTCGTCGGAATCAAGTTGGGTGGATGGAACGACAGCCCCATGTTGATCGCGATCATGCGGCGAGGTTCGTGCTCTTTAGATTCCCTAGCGGCAAGCGAGGGAATCATGCAATCCAACACAGGCAGCGCGATGGCGACCCCTGCGCCGCGGAGCAAAGTTCGACGTGATAGACGATTCGACATTTCATTCCTCCTTCGGTCAAACGATTCAAGGGCTTCGAAACGTCTCGCTTTGCACAACTTCGTGAACCAGCGAACGAAGTCCGTAGTCCCTCGTTTTCACCTTGGCCAATATTCGTTCTACTTCCGGCCGATCCGAGAATCCCAATCGTCGACCAAGTGAATACGTCAGCAACATACGAGTCAACGAGCGGGCGATGGCGGTTTCATCTTCCAGCAGGAAGCGTTTGTACTCGCGAATGTCAGCGAACTTGCGGCCATCCGGCAGCGTTCCCGAAGGATCAACATCAGGACCTTGACGATAGCGGACAGTGTGACCGGGAGCCTGGGGATGAATTAGCCGTCCGACGCGCTTACCATTCTGTGCTGTTCGATACCAATCGCGCCAGCCGCCGATGACGTCGAAACTCTCCAAGGCAAAACCGGGCGGGTCGATCTTGCGGTGGCAGCGGTTACAACTCTGGTGATTCCGATGTTTGGCGAGTTGCTCGCGGATGGTCGTCGCGCCGCGAATGTCCGGTTCGATGGCCGCGACGGTTGGTGGCGGCGGCGGTGACGGCGCGCCAAACAGATTCTCAAGAATCCACGCGCCGCGCAGAACCGGCGAAGTCCGCGTGCCGTCGGCGGAGACCTTCAAGACGCTGGCCTGAGTCAGCACGCCGCCTCGTACGCTGTCACGGGGTAGTTCGACGCGGCGGATTCTCAATCCTTTGACGCCGTCGATGTCGTAGAACTTCGCCAAGGGTTCGTTGATCATCACGAAATCGGAATCCACGAAATTTTGAACGCTGTGATCGCGATCGAGAATTTCTCGGAAGAACGCATGAGTTTCATCGAGCATTGAGCGACGCAACAATTGGCTATATTCGGGGTAGAGTCGCTGATCGGGCACAGTGAAATCGATGTCGCGAAGCATGAGCCATTGGTCGGTGAAATTCTCGACAAACCGTTGTGATTTCGGGTCGCCGAGCATTCGTTCCACCTGGGCGCGCAAAACGTCCGGCTTCTTCAACTCGCCACGCTTGGCCAGTGAAAGAAGGTCTCGATCCGGCAGGGAGCTCCACAGAAAGTAGGACAACCGCGACGCCATTGCGAAATCGTCGATGGTTGGAGAACTTTGTTTCGCATTGTCTTCTGTAAGCGACTCTTCCATGAAAAGGAACTCCGGCGCGCACAGCACGCCCTTGAGTCCGCGACGTAGCGCCTTCTCGAATGATAGACCCTCGTCGAGCGCCTGCTTGGCGAGTGCAAGGTACGGTTTCACCTCGGCCTCGTCCGTCGAGCGTCGGAAGGCGCGAGGAAGCACGCGGAACAGGATGGCGCCGATATCTTCAAGCGTTCCGTTGGCTGGATCGATATCGCCGAGCAATTTCACTCGACTCGGCCGAGGCCATTCTTCCAGCGGTCCTTCTATTTCGATGTCTCCAAGAAACAGCCCCGGTCCTTTGTATTCGGCGGCGTTGACTTTCCACCAAGGGTATCCACCGACAAGTTTGAATGAGAAGGTGTCCCCCCTTTCGACCGCGCGGTCTGTCAGCTCAATCGTCGTGAACTTGCCGGGCGGTACTTCAAAGAACCCGGCAACGTGTGCGGGAATGCGTCCCGTTACTCCGCCATGGACCTGCATGACGACGGGCCGATCGCACTGAATCGCCTTCACGTGAATTCGCAGCCGATAAACACCGGGACTTGGTACGCTGGCGCCGTACATCGGCAGACTCTTGGCGCCACTGAAGAGCACCACGCCGCCTGGCAGCACTTGGTCGGCAGTCGTGCGCGATCGAAGATCTTTGATGTTCACCGTCTCGTCGATGCGTTTGGGCGCTTTGGGCGGCCCGAACACCTGATCGAGCACAAGGTCGGCGGCCTCAATGTAGGTCACCATCTGCTCCGCCGAAATCGACAAGTCCGAGCCGATGGTGTCGAACCCTTGTTCCGCTGAGTCGTCGGGCAGGATGGACCGGGCATCCACGTGGACGTCGAACAGGTCGCGGACCGTGTTTTCGTATTCGGTACGGTTCAGTCGGCGCAAGATGACTTCGCGTCCGGCGAGATCGGCGCCGGTAAGCGAATCGCCAAGTGCCCGCAAGAATGTCGACTGCAACTTGGCGTCAGGTCTAGCTTCGGACTTCGGCGGCATCTCGCCGCTGGCGACGCGATCGTACAGATAAACCCAACGACGCCGGACTTCCGCGTCCGAAAGGTCCTCAGAATGCGTTCGAAGATTGAGCCCGCCTTCCGGAGTTTCGCCTGAGTGACAATCGACACAGTGTTGTTGGAGAAACGGATCCAATTGCGTACTTGGCGGAGTTTCCCCGTGAGCAATCCCCACGCTGGCGAGGAGTACGATAGTGAAACAACCAAATTTGAATCTGTTATGCGACATCTCGATTTCCACAAGACGCCCTATAGCCTACTTTGAGGTAACCTTGGGGACAACACGCGAGGTGGCGACCACGGCGTCGCGGGACTTGTGATTCGAGCGTTGCGCGTTTTGGCGAGAAAGGATTTGAGTCCGAAACGGTCGATTCTGAGGTCCTCGACATCTCGCAATCGTAGATAACCTGCGCTGGGTCACGACGTCGGTTTTGAAACCACCTCTTCGACCACGCGCTCGCCTTTGTCGACGATTCGGATCGGCCGTCCATTCGGGGTGGTCACTTCCTTGCGGTAATCGATTCCTAACAACTGGCAGATGGTCGCCATGAAGTCCTTCACAGTGATCGGCCGGTCTTTGACTTCGCGACCCTGGCTGTCGGTTGCGCCAACGACCTGTCCGCCTTTCACGCCGCCTCCCATCAGCATTGTCGTCCAGGCCTTCGCGTAGTGGTCGCGGCCGGCGTTGGAGTTGATCGTTGGCGTGCGGCCGAATTCGCCCATCCAGATAATCAGCGTATCCTCCAGCAACCCGCGAGTTTCTAGATCCCGAACGAGAGCCGACGCGCCGGCATCCACCTGCGACATCAACGTGCGCGTCTGTTCGGCCACTCGTTTGACGTGGGAATCCCAGTTGGACAGATAGACCTCGACGAACGGGACCCCCGATTCCACCAGTCGACGAGCGAGCAAGCAACCCCGGCCGAAATCGCTGTCGCCGTACGCGGAGCGGGAATTCTCCGGCTCCAGCGAGAGATCGAACGCGCGGCTGTGCGGCGAACGCATCAATCGCAGAGCGGCATTCAGCGACTCCTGATGCGAGCGTGCTCGTGTCGCCTGATTGGTTCGCGTGAACTCAGCTTCAAGCCGCTGCAACAAGCCGGCGCGGCGGTCAAACTCGGCCGCTGCAACCGCTGGACGCAAGTTTTCAATTCCTTGTTTGACGTCATCTAACACCAACGGCTGATGCTTCGGCCCGCGAAAACCGGGATCGCGTAGAACATCGTGTTTGTTCAGCGGCGTTCCGGTGACGACAAAGTTTGGGAGCGCGGCTTCGGGCCAGCCGATCTCCGCAGAGACAGTGGATCCGAGGCTCGGATAATTCACGCCCCCCATCCTTGGTTTGTAACCAGTGTGCATGTAGATGCGGGCGCGGCCGTGGTCAGCCTCAGCCGTGCTCATGCTGCGCAGAATGGCGACATGCTGCATCAGGCGCGAGAGCTTCGAAAACTTTTCGCTAATCTGGATACCGGGAACCGACGTGGCGATGGCTTTCAGGTCACCGCGCACACGCTCCGATGCATCTGGTTTGGGATCAAACGTCTCAATCTGGCTTGGGCCGCCATCCATCCACAGCAGCACGCACGATTTGTGCTTTTTGGGCGAGACATCTTTTGCGTGCGCCGCCAGCGTCCCGAGCCAGCCGGACAACGAACTCCCAGCGATACCCGCCGACGAGAGCCGCACCCACTCGCGCCGGGTCAATGTAGTGTTTGAACGATTCTGGTGCATAGCAACGTGCCGTCCGCTAGTGGTTCAAAGTGAACTCGGAACTGTTCAGGAGCGCCCACAATACGGCGGACCACGCTTGCTTTTCGTCGGAATACTGGGCCATGAACTCAGTGACCATTTTCCGCTCTGAATTTGTCGGGTGCCGGGAATAGGCCGCAAGCATCAGTGCGTTGATCATCTCGGACGATGTCAAACGCCGCTTGGCGAATTGGTCAAGAATCCTAGCGCGGTCGTTCAGCAATGGGCCGTTCATCAGACGCAGCAACTGGGGGATGCCGTTGTTCACCTGCGAGCCTTCTCGCTCATCATCGCGCGATCGAAAAAACCTCACGAACTCAGGGCGCGAGATCCCCGGCAACGGTTGCACCGGCGGCGTAAAGGACGTTTTGCCCACCCCCGGCTTCTTTTGCGGTTGAAACAGCGCGATGCTCAAGGCGTTGTAGAGCATCTCTGGTCGGAGTGGTTTGACAGCCATGTGGCTGAGCAGAGATTCGTCCAATTCGTTTCCTTTTGTCGGTCGGCTCGTTCGCTGATACGCGCGCGTGTTGCAGATGACGCGGATGAGATGTTTCAGGTCGAAGTCCGTCGTGGCCAATTCCGTGACCAGTAATTTCAGCACATCGGGATGCGAGGGCGTGTTTCCGGGCTGAAAACCGTCGAGCGGATTGACCAGCCCCCGGCCGAAGAAGTGCGCCCACCAACGGTTGACGGTATTCGCCGCAAAGTACGGATGGTCTTTTCCGGTGGCCCATTTCGCGAACCTTGTGCGAAACGGACCTTTATCGCTCCAGGCTGCAACGGAGCCACCGAGGAACTTTCCCTTGACTGTCCGTCCCTCCAACTTCGCACCGTCGACGGATACGATGATCGCCGGACCAGGCACGCCTTTGGCAGCCATTGACTTCCCGAACTTGCGGCTAATTGGTTCGTCGGGCGGCGCTTCGGTGATCGTCCAGCCCACTGGGTTCTTCCCAAGTGCGTAACCACGGCGGACTCGACTGAAAAATGCCGCCGTTCCCCAAAAGTCATCCTGCTTCCAAGGAGCAAAGGGGTGGTCGTGACATTCAGCACACCGTAACTGGACTCCCCAGAACAAGCGGGACGTTGCATCCGCGAGAAGATTGGGCTGTGGATCGAAATTGTCGCTATTCGCCATGATGAAGGCCGACTGCGGCTGGTCACGCACGCGACCTTCCACGGTCAGCAGATTAGTGACGATTTGACTCCACGCGCGGCTCTCATTGAATTGGGCAGCCAGCCACGGAGAAAACGAATCGCGACCCTGCTTCTTGCTTCCCATCTCCGGGGGCGCCAATCGTTCGCGCCACACCGAGGCGAACTGTTCGCCATACGACTGTCGCGCCAGCAACTCGTCAATCACCTTACGGCGTTTATCCGTAGAACGATCAGCCAGAAACGCAACTGCTTTATCGTACGTCGGAATACGGCCCGTGATGTCCAACGAAACCCGTCTCAGAAACTCGCCGTCGGACGAAGCCGGTGATGGAGGAATCCCCGATGTTTAAGCTGCTGCCATCCTGCGCACGGATGCCAATGCCATTGCCGGTGATGGTCGTCGTCCCTCGCAGGTTGATGGATGAATTGCTAGTTACCCGCACTCCTACGTCAGGGTTGTTTCCAACGGTTAACGTACTAGCAATGAAAGAGGCGGATGCGGACGATGTAGAAAGGGACGCTGACCTGCTGAGGGACAAACCCCTAGGGTTATTCTCGGTGACGACCGTGCTACCGTTGTTAACATTCAAACTGGAACCGGCATTGATGGAGATCCCGTTGGACCCGTTCGCTGCTGCGTGGACACTGCTGTTTCTATCAAGGTTAAAGCTAGCAGAAGAGGAAATCGAAATGCCCCTCGCATTACCCTGGACTTCGACGACGCCACCGTCGGTAACCTCGATCTTCTGCGCCATGGTGATGCAGGGAAGCCCCAGCATCTCCGCGATGCCCAGGGGGACCAGCGCATTGTCCCAGTCCGACGCCTGGCGGCCGCACAAGATCAGG
>JADFIX010000096.1 GCA_022566435.1 Planctomycetota bacterium | reverse complement strand
GCCGCCATGATTGGGTTCCTCCATGAAACCATCCCCGAAACGCCTGGGTCCGCCCTCCGTGGCCGACCCCACCCTAATGATAACCCCAAAAACGCCGCCGATACTGTCACGGACCCGAGACTCGACCATCGTGGACGAGACAGGCTAGCGGCGCGGCGTCACATGGCGGTGATGAATGCCTGTCATTTTTATCCGACTTGATCTGCCGCATCAATCGTAATAGTCTCCCGTTCGTTCTATAGTCGGCTGGTGATTCATTGCTCGTGGTGACATGATGGCGGAAGACACACGACAAACCTTGATTAATTCCGCAGGTCTCGCGGTGCGGTCTGGTGCCGAGAATGTCCTCGGAACGCCGAGTCCGTCGCTGGTAAGCTGTTTTGAGGGGCGATGGTGGGTGCTTCATACAAGAGCCCGGGCCGAGAAAGTCGTGGCGGCGCACCTGGCGCGGCACAACGTGCAGTTTTTTCTTCCGTTGCTACGACGCCGGCGAAGGTATGCTGGGACCAAGAAAATCGTGGCCGTACCTCTTTTTCCGGGATACGTATTCCTGTGCGGGAATGACGACGACCGACGGAGGGCGCTGCATTCCAATCGTCTGGCCAATGTTCTCGAAGTTCCGGATCAGGATCAGTTGGCCAGGGATCTCCGGCAAATAGAGCGCGTCTTGGACAGCCAAGAGGCCGTCGACTTGTGTCCACGGCTTCAGGAAGGCGTGCGATGCCGGGTGATCGCCGGGAGTCTGGTCGGTATCGAGGGCGTGGTCTTGCGGCGACAGGGCCCATGGCGGGTGTATGTCGGCGTCGCTTTCGTGGGGCAGTCCGCCGAACTGGAGATCGACTCCACCATGCTGGAAGTTCTCGATTGACGCAAATCACTCAATATGGCGTGGCAGTCGAATCGTTCGACCATCGTACCAGAGTCAAGGCCACGTCATGATGACCCCATACCAAGAATGCCCTTCGAACTCGTCCCGCTTCTCATGCCTTGCGATGCTGGCAGTGTGGCCGTCCGGTGCGTCGGGCGGCGGGACCGGCATCGGCGTGTGAAATATCCTGTCATCGCGAATTCGATGCCAATCGTCCTTGAGACATCTGAAAACCGCCCGAGTATGGGCGGTGGGGGCTTGTGCGGGTGTATGTTCATTGGACCTTCTGAGGGGTATTTGTCGAAGTATAGGTATTCTGCGCGACCCCGTCGGGCCGTGCGCTTTTGTTCTCGCAGGCCAGGGATGGAACGAGAGATGAATATTGACAGCGACGGCTCGCGGCGGCCAGGGAGGCTGTGCAAGGTAGTGGGGATTGCGTGCAGCTTGATTCTCATCGCGGTTTTTCTTTCCTTCGGGTGCGCTTCGGAGCACCGAATCGGTTTTGACCAATTTATGGAGATACAACGCGCGGCGAGCCAGGAGACGCCTGCGGACCCGGTCGGGTTGGAGGCGGGGGTTCCCGACTTGGACGTCAATTTTGGTCCGTATCGACTTGGGCCATCGGATGTGCTGTCTGTCTCGTGGGTAGGAGGGGCCGGTGTGCCGCCGGCGCTCGATGCTCGGGTGGACGGCGCCGGCACAATTGAATTGCCCATCGTCGGAACGGTCGTTTTACTGGACAAGACGTTGGAAGAAGCGGAAGACCAGATTCACGATGCGTACGTGCCGGCGGTTTTTCAAGACGCGGTGGTTTACGTCAATCTGGTAGACCCGCATACGACGAACGTTTTCGTGGTGGGGGCCGTGTCGCACCCCGGACTTGTGCAACTTCGTCGTAATCAACGGAATCTTTTGTATGCGATCGTCGGGGCGGGCGGCGCCGTGGACTTTGCATCGGGGCTGGCTACGCTACGGCGATTGCGGCGCCCGGGTGAGTCGAATTCTTACGATTTGCGCGACCCGTTTCAACTTCGCAATGCGGTGGCGCAGGATCCGCTTGAAGACGGCGATATGGTATACGTTCACGCCGCGCAGCCCAATACGGTGTTCGTGGGTGGACTCGTGGCGCGTGGCGGACCGCAAAATTATCCGGCCGGCGCGAACATCACAATTCTCCAGGCGCTCGCCGCGGCCGGCGGAATCCGAACGGACGTCTTCCCGAAGAAAGGGACACTTGTGAGGCGCATGCCTGACGGCACGGACATGCACGTCGTGCTGGACCTCAATCGCCTGGCTCGAGGTGCGGACCCGAACATCGAACTGTACCCCGGTGATATTTTGTGGGTGCCGGAGACTTGGAAAACGCGAGTGCAGGATTTTATCAATCAGAATATCTTTTTCAGGGCGGGTGTGAGCGCCAACTATAACGTCACAGGCATTGAGTACATGAACCGTCCGAGCCAGCAAAGCGGGTCTTTCAGAAGCCAGCAGGACATCACGGATCCCTTCGGCTTTCTCGGTCAGAACGCCGCCTTGCGGGGCATTCAAGGATCGCTGCCGCCATAGGGCCCAGTTGCAAAGCGGTCATTCTGCGTCCAAGAGTGGGCGATGTTCGACGCTCTTGTTTCGAGAATATGCTGCATCAAACAGAAGCCCATCGATCGCAAGTCGAGTCGATTCGCGCTTGAATTCGCGCGCTCGGTCTGCGGAGCGGTTCTCACCAAGCATCGCAGAGGTTCGACCACATCGAGGAAATGGCAAGCCACGGGCCGATAAGTTTGCCGTCCCCGACATACGATCGAGGGTTGTGTCGGGGTGTCGCGTCGCAGCCGATGTAGAGGGGAAGAAAGGTGCGGCGACCATCTCTCACGCCAATGGTTGTCTTCGTCGCACGACGGTGTCGCGGTTCTCGAAAGACAGGTTGAGTCGATGAAAATGTATGCCGGTAGCAAATGGTTGGCGTCGGTCCATGTGGCTGTAGTCTTGGCCGGCTGCGGCGGCGTGACGCTTCCCGAGAGTACCGAAAATCAGTCCTTTGAATTCGCAGATGATGCGGATCCGGCTCTGGCCGCGCTTCCTTTTGTTGAGACCGAACTACTCGTTCAACCGTATCCCGGCGCGGATGCCGCCAAATTGGCACGACTCTATTTCGATGCCGGTGCCTCGCAACTAGAGACGTTCGAGGAGATCGACCTGACGGTCTTGAAGGTTTCGGCGGACAACCTGCACAAAGTCGCCGCGCAGTTGGCAGACAGCAGTTTGCTGGAAACGATCGCCAAGAATTACGTTTTCGAGGTCAGCAGAATCCCCAACGATCCCGCGTTCGAAGAGCAGAGCTACCTGGATCAAATACACGTACCAGAGGCATGGGACACATCGATCGGTAGCGAGGAGATGATCGTCGCCGTGGTGGATTCCGGCGTGGATGCCGACCACCCCGACCTGAGAGACAGGCTCCTGGTGGGGTGGAACGTTCAAGAGCGGAACACGAACACCGTGGATGCGGTCGGCCACGGCACGCATGTGGCAGGCTTGGTGGCGGCGGCGGCAAATAATGAGGTGGGTGTGGCCGGCGTGTCGTGGGACAGTCCGCTGCTTCCCGTCCGGGTGACCGATGATCGAGGGCGCGTCGCGTCGCGGCATCTGGCGGCCGGGATTCTCTGGGCGCTGTCTCATGATGCGCGGGTGATCAATGTCAGCTTTGCACCCTTGTGGGGAGATCGAGTCGTACGGGCCGCGGCGACATGTGCTTTTAATCGGGGTGCGATTGTGGTCATCAGCGCCGGCAACGGATCCGGCACCACGACGGCACGCGGATATCGTGAGGCCCTGTTTGTCGGCGCGGTGAATCGTTTCGATCGGATCGCGTCCTTTTCGGATCGAGGACCCTTCGTCGATCTGGTTGCGCCTGGTGTGAGCCTCTATTCGCCCGACCGGCAAACCGACTATTCGAGGGTTTCGGGCACGTCATTTGCGGCGCCCATTGTCTCGGGCGTTGTGGCACTGGCTTGGGCTGTCAATCCGGACGTGCGTCCCGTGTCGATTCAAGCTGCGGTGTTGGAGTCCAGTGTCGACCTTGGCCTTCAGGGCGAGGATTCGACGTACGGCTACGGGTTGGTCGACGCGGCGGCCGCAGTGAGTCGAGCCTTGGAGATCGCGGAGTCTACGGATGAGACGCCACCCGAGGTTGAGATCACGCGACCGAAAGACGGCGCCCGCCTGACTCGCCGCTTCGTGGTGTATGCGCCGGCTACGGATTCACCGAAATACGGCGGCGTGGCGGATGTCGTGCTTTCAATTGATGGCATTCCCTTCGCGACTGATACGCGCACTCCGTACCGTTTTGTGATGGATCCCGGCGATTTTTCTATAGGCGAACATGAGCTGCGCGTGGTGGCCACCGATCGGGTTGGCAATTCGTCTGCGGTGGCCCGCGTCTCGGTGACGTTCGCCTCCTCGTCCAGCGGTGGGGCAGACTATTCTTCGACGTCGATCGAGTTTGAGAGCCCGGCTAACGGATCTTCAGTCACGGGCACGGTGACGATCAACGCGTTAATTACCAATGCGAATGGTCTCGCTTCGGTTGAATGGTTACTCGACGGCGACACTATCGCGGTTGGCACCTTGTCGGGTCAGTCAACCAGAGTGACTTTCGTGTGGCGATCCACAAATTCGCCTCGCGGTGAACACACGATCACGATCATCGCGACGGATGCCGCAGGGCGTCAAACCCGCGGCGACCTTCAATTGACAAGAAGGTAGCGTTCCGCCAACGTTGATTCTGCTGGTTTGCACTCGGGCCGCTCCCTCGCGGTCGCGGTCCTGATGCTCAGGAAGCCTCGGGTTCACGCTCATTCGTGCGCTCTAACCGGCAGCACGAATTCGGTCACGCTCAGTACCGCGAGCGTCAGCGAGTCGGCTCACCGGCCGACTCAAGACGTGATGGACAAACCTGGGCTCCGTGGCACGCTCTCGCCTTCCCATGCAACGGATCTACCAAAGCTCCTCATGACGTCAAGAAATTCTTCCTGACACGAATGGCACTGCCGCTGTTTTCATGGGTGTTATCGCGATTTTGCTCCGATCATTTCTGCCCGCGCTTGGGCACGCGGTTTGGTCAGTAGGTCGTGTGGTTTCGGGCGACGCTTGACGGCCCGCGGCTCGATTCGCCCGGGTCGGTTGCCGACGATGTGCTCTGCCAGGCTGACCGAAGCGGCGTCGATTAGGCGCGTCGCCCGGGCATCGTCGCTCAAGACGATGACCAGCCAACTCGCGGCGATGGATTGCACGGCGGCGGTGAAACTCAGCGCGCACGGTGACACGCCCGCCTTCCGCGCCGATTGCAACATGGTCTGGCGAATCAGGTTGTAGGCCAATAGGCACGTCCACATCTCCTTGCGAACCATCTCGGGCCTCTTGCAACGCAAAATGTCCATGCCCATGGTGATCTTGATGGCCCGGATGCCCAACTCCGCCTGCCAGCGAGAGTGATATAATTCGGCGATGTCATCTTTGGTATACTCGGCGGCGTCCGCCAACGTCGTGACCACCACGAAAGATTCAGTACGAATGCCCGGCTCGCTGACGCGCACATGAATCTCGCGCACCTCGATGGACGCCGGCATCCGGTCGTAGGTCTGCGGGTCCATCCACTTTGGCCTCAGAGGCAGTTTCCACTGTACGATATGATCGCCCTTGCCCAGTCGACGACCACGGCGAAAGTCGACCGTTCGAAGTTGATGAACGCGTGTCACGAAGTCGACACCCATCTCTTGCAACAGCGCGATCATGAAGTACGAACAGAAATAGCGATCGCCCAGCAGTATGTCCCCTGGCCGGAATCGCTCGAACAGTTGACGCAGAAGTGCCGTTTCACCCGTCTCTTTGCCGGTGTACGGCCCCATGGCCATGTCCGTGAGCATCCCCGTGGCCAACGACAACAGCACCACCACGCGGGCCACCGGAAAACCGAGCCCTTCCCGCTGGGTGTGCGCTTGAGGATAGGCCTCTTGGTTTTCCGGCGTGTCGGGCATGCTGACGGTCGTCCCGTCGACGAGTTGCACATGACGACCGTGCCACAACCGCGTCTCGTCGAGCTGCCGTTCGCACCCGTCCGCCAAGTCGACCGCCAACCGCCGAAGGACAGTCTCCGACAGCTTGCCTCTTGCCCGACAGTAGGCGCCCGTATTGCTGGAACACGGTCCGCGCTCCAACGCCACGAGCAGTACGATCACCCGAGTGACGGCCGCCACGCAGGAGCGCTGTTCGTCCTTGAACAAGACCTGCGACAGGAACGCCCACAAGGTGATGGCTGGCGTGTACACGGTCTCTTGGTCATCGCCGAAGCCGCCATCTTCATCATCGAAGGCTTTCTGAATGGCTTCCTCTGTCAGCGCGTCTGCAAAGGGAAGACCGGGTCGCTGAAGAAACGAGGCAAGAACCAGACGAAATTGCTTTGGCAGGGAGCGCGCTTGTTTGTAAAATGACATGGAGACCTTCCTTGGTCATACCATTCGCACTGGGCACCAAGGAGGGTCTCCAAGCGGGAATTATAGCCAGGGAGGGCGCCCGCGGCAAGCGATATCGATTTGTGTTGACGCTCGCACGGATGCGCAGGTCAATACGGCATTTCGGGCCGACGGAACACGGGCGGCCCCGCGCTCCCGTTTTGCCCACCAGCCGATACGCAACCGCGTTTACGGCTCAGAAACAGCGGCAGTGCCATTCCATCCTTACACCTTTTGCCACTCCTTTTGGCACTCAGGAATATTACACGGCGTGGCTGCCGCGGCAACGGATCGGCAGATCGACCCGCTCGTCTACGAGTTGTGCGAGCTGACCGAGGAAGCGATCCGCATCGTCGAGGAGGCGACGCAGAGATCAGTACCGTCCCGATTCCAATCGGGATCACGGAGCGGCCCCAGCGCATCAGAGAGTGACACGGATCACCCAAGGGCTGCTCGCACACGGTCGTAGACGTTCCGTCGAGCAAAGCCCGACCTACCGGGCTGAAAATTGGCAACATCCCCCGCGCCGATCTCCCGCGAAGTTATGTTACCTGGAGGCACAGTGCGCAACCGAATCGCCAGCGGCGCCGAGAAAAAAATGTACTTTGCGTAACGAACCCATTTGAAAGTCTCAGTTCAACCCCCAAGTTCCAGACCCGCGCCGGAGACCGATACCGGAAGGTCCGAAGGCGCAAAGTCATGATCTACCACGCACGCGAACGGGTGATGGAACGGCTGGGCTCAACGGGCGCCGGCCGACCGCCCCCTGATCACACGGGGCTTGCTGCTGTTGAATTAATCGTAAAGCCGATAGAATTTAAGCCATGCCAAATACAACCAACCTCGCAAACGATCCGAAGTCAACGGTCGCAGATTTTCCGCGGCGGTTCATCGCCGAAGGGGACAACCTCGACGATTGGTCGCGCATTGCGCCTTACTTCGACCGACTTCGCGATCGCGATATCGAAAATGCCGAGCAGCTTGTGCGCTGGCTCGAGGACTTCAGCGAATTGCTCGCCTGCGTGCATGAAGTCGGAACCGATCGCCATGTCCGCATGACATGCCAGACGGACGACCCGGATCGAAAACGGGCGTTTCTGGATTTCATCGAAAACATCGAGCCGAAGTGCAAGCCCCGAACCTTCGAGCTGGAAGTGAAGTACGCCAAATGCCCCGTCGCCGATCATCTCGACGGCGAGCGGTATAAAGTACTCGACCGAAGCATCAGGGCATCCGTGGAGATCTTCCGCGACGAAAACGTCCCACTGGAAACCGAGGAGGCCAAGCTGGCCCAGCAGTTTCAGGAAATCTGCGGCAAACAAACCGTGTCATTCGACGGCAAGGAGCAGACGCTTCAGCAGCTCGCCGCCTACCAGGAGCGAACGGATCGCGAACTGCGAAAACAGGCCTGGGAGGCGGGCACCGAGCGCCGTCTGCAAGACACCGAAGCGCTGGAAGACATCTTCGATCAAATGATCGCGATTCGCTGCAACATCGCGAAAAATGCAGATTGCAGCGATTACCGGGAATTCGCCTTCAAACAGAAGCAGCGCTTCGACTACACCCCCGAAGACTGCTTGACTTTCCATCAAGCCGTGGAAGAAACCGTGGTACCCGTTTATCGCGAACTCGAGACCCGCAGAAAGGAACTGCTCGCCGTCGATCCGCTGCGGCCGTGGGATCTGGCCGTCGATGTCCTCAACAGGCCGCCACTCGAGCCGTTTGCCACCGCCGACGAACTCTGCCGGAAAGTGTCGCGCGTGTTTCACCGCGTCGACCCGGCGTTCGGCCGGCAGTTCGACGAAATGAGCGCCGCGGGATACCTCGATCTGGACAGTCGAAAAGGCAAGGCACCGGGCGGTTATCAGGCGACTTACGACGAATCACGCCATCCGTTTATCTTCATGAACGCCGTCGGGCTGCAAAGCGACGTGCGCACGATGGTTCACGAGGGGGGCCACTCGTTTCATTCGGTGGCCGCCCGGCACGATCCGATCTTGTGGTATCGCAGTAGTCCGATCGAATTCGCCGAAGTCGCCTCATTCGGGATGGAGCTGCTAGCCTTGGATGAGTTGGGCGAATTCTACGATGAAGAAGGCCTTGCCCGGGCCACGCGCGCCCAACTGGAAGGAATCGTGTCACTCTTCCCCTGGGTGGCGACCATCGACGCATTCCAGCATTTCCTCTACACGCATCCCGACCACACCCGCGAGCAGCGCGCGGATCACTGGCTGGCGTTGCGACGCCGATTCGGCGGAATTGCCGATTATCGCGGCTATGAAGACGCCCTGCGATTCGCTTGGCAGCGGCAACTTCATCTTTTCGAGGTTCCCTTCTACTATATAGAATACGGGATCGCCCAGCTCGGGGCCGAGATCCAGCTGCTGGACTCGGCGGCGCTGGCCACGGGAGACCTCTCGGCGTTCGACGCCATCGTGACGGGCACACGAGCCTACGCCGTGCGAGAGGACCTCAGGACC
>JADFIX010000095.1 GCA_022566435.1 Planctomycetota bacterium | reverse complement strand
GACACCAGCGGTGGTGGCGTAGCCTCTACATCCTTCGCGTCACCCGCTTCGCGCTCGATCGTTTCGGCGAGTCCGCGGATTGTCGGCTTTTCGAGCAAGGTACGAAACGTGAATTTCGCACCGACTTCGGTGCGCGCGCGCGCGATCATGCGCATGGCCAGCAGCGAGTGACCACCGATCTCGAAGAAGTTGTCGTCGATGCCAACCCGTTCGAGGTTCAGGACTGCCGCCCACAGCGAGACGAGCGACTCCTCCAGAGACGTGCGCGCTGCTACGGACGGGGCCAACGAGCCCTCAAGGCCCGGGGGCGGCAACGCGCGCCGGTCAACCTTCCCATTGGCCATCAACGGCAACGACGTCAATGGAACGTACGCAACCGGAAGCATGTAATCTGGCAACCGTAGCGCGAGAGCGGCGCGGAGAGCGCCACGATCAAACTGGGCCAGGCCGCTCTTGACTACGTAAGCAATAAGGCGGTTTTCGTCGTTCTGGTCAGAGCTTGCCACAACGACGGCTTCACGTATTTCCGGTAGCGCGAGCAGCGCCGACTCGACCTCCCCGAGCGGTACCTTGAAGCCGCGCACCTTGACTTGGTGATCCGCACGTCCAGCCGATTCGAGGTTACCGTCCTCGCGCCACTGCCCGATGTCACCCGTCAAGTACAAGCGTTCCCCGCTCCCGCAGGGGTCAGGAATGAACCGCTCGGCGGTGAGGCCAGGGCGGCGCCAGTAGCCGAGTGCCAAACGCGTGGTGCCGATGGCGATTTCGCCCCGCTCGGGAGAAATATCGCCTGCATCATCAAGCAGCACGATACGCGTATCCTCGACCGCAGTCCCAACTGGCAGGTGCAGCCCGTGCGTGTCGCGCTCAGGAACGGGGAAGTACTGAAGGGCCGTCGAGCACTCGGTCTGCGTCATCTGGGCAAGTATACGGCATCCCGGGCCAGCATGGCGCGCCACGAGTTCGACATCCTGCGGCCGCGTTGCCTCACCGCCCGTCGCCACCCAGCGTAATCCAGCCGGATGCGGAAATGCGGCGAAAGCCGCACGCAGGAGGCTCGGCGTCGAGTGCCATAGCGTGATGCGGTTGCCGACCAGCCATTCATGCAATCCTTCAAGGCCCTGGTCCCGGATGTTCCAGACGTAGATCGCGGCTCCGCTCAAGAGGGCGCCGAAAATGACCTTGGTCGCGGCATCCGAACCGTAGGCCGGCAGCAGCGTCATGCGGTCCTCAGGCGAGATGCCGAGCGTGCTCGCGTAGATCGCAACGTGGCCGAGTACGTTGCGGTCGCATTGCACGACACCTTTCGGCGTGCCCGTCGTGCCCGAGGTATGAAGGATGTACGAGACGAAGCCGGGCCCACGAGGGTGCAGCGTCACTGGATCGGCTGGCGCTTGGTTCGTGCAGAGGATGTCCGCCGTCGTCTCTAGCGTATCGGCGAGGGATGCGAGTTCGGACGCGACAAGCAGGCCGGTGCAGCGGCTCTCGGACAAGATCGTCCGCAATCGAGCGGGGGGATCGCCAGGCGAGAGCGGCACGTAGGATTTCCCCGCCCCTAGGACGCCGAGAATGGCCGCGATCATCGCCGCTCCGTGCGGAAACAGCAGAGCAATTGATTCGCTGTCCGAGCCTCGGCGGTGCAGCAGGAGCGCTGCTATACGTCCTGCCTCTCTATTAAGATCCCCGTAGGTCCAAGACCGTCCGCCTTCCACGATTGCAGTCGCCGCGCGCCGCTCCCCAACTTGTCGTGCCAAGCACGCCGTGAGAGACGTCGATGACCCAATCACACCGGTTCGGGCGCGGCACGATCCACGTGGTCCGACTCCGTTCCCGTAGGTGCCGTCCATGTGCTGATCTCCCGACTCTCGCAGAATTTCGGCGGCAGGCGCGCGTTAGAATTCCTTGCTCTCCGCAACGAACCTCTCAATCCACTGCCGGTTGATCTGGTCGGCTTGCTGCTCGGTCATCGGCAGCTTCACCGGATGCGGCTCGTCGCTCGGGACGCCGAACCAGTCGGCGATGTCGGCCACCTGATGCGGCATGTCCTGACGAAACGTCTCGTAATCGGCGATGTAGGGCTGGATTTCTCGCATCTCGAACCAGCGCCACCACGCCTGAGTCTGATCCATGACCTCTTTGAGACAAGCGTCGATGAACTCTTTGCTGTAAAATAGAGGAACTTGGCGCGCGCCCTCGAAAGAGGTCCAAGCGTTATCTTGCAAAGCTCGGGCCATAGACACGGCCTGCGCAATCTTGTCCTTACGGTCAACGTATAGGAATTCAGCGCCCTCAAGGTAGTTGTTCCACGCCGACGATCGCTGTACTGCCGCATTAAAATGATGAAAATGTGCTTTGACTGAGAAAACCCCGTTAGGTGAAGTGCGCAGCCTGACGATTTTTCGCAAATATTCGTCGATATCCTCAGCGCCGAGACGCGCCATCATCACGTCCATATGCTTCTCAAAATTCAGATATTCAAATGGCGCACCGAAACGTCCATCAGCCCACAGCGCTGCGCTCAGATAGGTGCTTCCGCACCGATACGAAGAGGCGATAATCAGAACACGCTCAACCGCGCGCGGCTCGGAAAAATCGAATCGAGGACCCACGTATCCGCGCATAGCTCGACCGTTCTGTTCTGGTGACGAGAGACCGTCTGAAGCACCTGCGCGCCACTGGCACGCTCCCGTCTCCAATTCGGCCGGACAACGACGGCGACACTGTTTAGACCAAGCCGTCGCGGTTGTGCTTCAACAACGCACCTCGTTCTTCCTCTCGGCAATTGCGTCTTCGTCCATCTGCTTCCTCAAGCTGAGTGGTCGCATATCTGTCCACACTTCATCGATATACTGAAGACACTCGCCCTTCAGGCCCTCCTTGCCGCATTCGCGCCAGCCACCGGGGATCACCTTGCGCTTCGGCCAAATCGAGTACTGCTCCTCGTCATTGACGACGACGACGAACACTTGAGTGCTGTTGTCTTCTGAAGACCACATGATCGACAAGCCTCCGACGTCACGATCCCGGATTTGGGATTTGGGGGGACGATCGCTGCGCTTGATGTCGCACAAAGGACCACGGTGAATTCACCGCAATGATCTGCTGACGGTACTCTCAACCAAAGTCTGTGTCGATAGGCAGATGCAGCCAACCGCTCGGCTCTACCCGGCGAGTTCTGTCAAGCTGAGATCAAGGCACAGGCTCGTGGCCGCTTGATCGAAGCAGACTAACGTATCTGCTCATGCGCATCCGAGACCTAAGGTGTGCACCGAACCAACCCCTCGCAGGAGCTGTCGTTTCATGACTCCAGGCCGCCGTTTTGCGACCTGGAAATGGCGATGATAGACATGTTCTGTCTGCACGTCCTGATTTCGAGCTGCCGCTGGCGGCAATTGCCCGGCCCGCCTACGACTCGCGCGCCACGGTCTAGAACCGCTTCGATCGATGGTCGCGGTCCGGCGTTCGGCGCGCCCGTTACATCATCTAGAAGGCACCTATGTGCGGGCCGACCGCCCTGCCTATAGCAGCAGGGGGGCGAAAGCGTAGGCCATCGATCCGTCGCCCGGTGGCCAGACCATCAAGATCCATACGCTCACCGACGTCCTCGGATGCCCCGGCGTCCTGCTGTCGACAACCAGCAATGTCTGCAACTACGCATCGGCCGTCGCTCTCGAAACCGTCAAAACTTCTGATGCTGAACCGAGTCCGAGCCATAATTAGATATTATAACCTCAAGACTATCAATAAATCGGCGTTGTGCCAACAAAATTCTTCATCGCAGCAGCGCTACTGTTTGATTTAGAGAAAACATAAGCAAAAATATTTCAGCGCAGTAAATAAAATGATAATAATTTCAGTAATCTGTCATGTCTTAGGATCTCGATCATTCTACGTAACAACGCGAGACGCGGCTGAAGATCAAATTGAGGCGCGTAATCCCAATGCGTCTACAATCAATCCAATCTCTTCTGATGCAAGAATATCGCCATCAATCCAGCGATCTCACTGTTGTTGGTGTCCGAGAAAGGAAAATGCGTGTTGCCCCTAATGCCAATCTCCGGAAGGTGTACGAGAGTGACGTCCCCGCCGTGATGGTTTATTGCATCGCGCCACAGGCGCGCCATTGCGAGTCGGACTCGCCATCGGTCCCTGCCAGGCGCTTCCACAGGCGTCTCGGGAATGTTGTCGCCGTAGTATATTATAATCGGACGCTTCGTGAGTTCAGCGAATTCTGCCATAGGGATCGGGGTCGCCGCGAACGGACCGTCTGAACTCGGCATGACTGGGGGCAGTTCGCCCTCCGGAAACGGGAAGCTGCCGCCTGGCTCGAAAGCGACAATCGCGCGCACGTTCGAATTTTTGATCGCTGTCCGCCAGCCCGGTTCGCTGCTCTGCGAGTGCGTGACAAGGATCCCGGGCCCAATTTTGTCGAAGAGCGCCGAGATTGCGGTCGCGGTCACCTCCACATCGAAAGGACCCGTGTTGGGCGTCAGCGAACGAAAGAATTGGTCAAGCGTGTTAGGATCTCGCGCGAACCGCACGTCAGGAAAATAACTTGGCCATTCACCGATGCGAAAGATGTTGAATAGCGTCTGCTCGTTGGGCGTGGGTGTGATCGTCGTCGGAATGGTGCTGCGACCTGCATTGCCGCGGCGGGGCTGATCCACGAGGTAAACGCTGTAGTTGCGGCGTAGGAACAGTGCTTGCAGGCCCTCGCGGCCATCAGCCGTCGTCTCCCACGACTTCGAGAATTGACCAGCGCCGTGCCACATCACAATGGGCAGGGGGTGGGCCTTCACCGGGATCTGGTAGAAGACGTAGGCATGATCACCGTGAAACGTTTGGCCTGCCGCCGATCCTTGGGTCGGATCGAAGCTGCCTGGCATGGTGATCACCGTACCTCCGACAGTGAAACTGCCTTGGGATTGGATGGTCAGCAACTCTTCGGCACGCACGCTCATGCATGTCGTTGCCGCGGCGACCGCCAGGATTGTGGTCGCCCAACGGCGCAACGTCGGCATTATAGTTGCTCCCGAAATCATACTCGAAACTTTAATTTGTCCCCAAATGACGTGCCCGTGTTGTCTGCTAACTCCAACATCTTGGGGCTGCTCCTCGAAACAGCAGGCCGAGCGTTGCGTGCTCGACATCCTCTGCGATCGCGTGCGTGAGGCCGGAATATGCGCTAGGGTGCACCAAGCCAGCTGCTAGCACGAGGTGGCATGACGTTCTCGTCAACGCGGTCCAAAGTAGATACCTAGGAAGGATCGCCATTGGATGCCATTACGCATGACTAGCCTTTCCGCGACGGTGGGCGTCATCGCCGAACTGCGAGCGGCGGTATTGCGACGACATCGTCAGCGACGTCCGGCAGCGCCAGTGGATCGCTGCTTTGAAGAACCTGTTGATTACGGCCGTCGACGAATACGACGGACGGGGAGAATGTCAGGAGTTCGGCCTCATCCACGCTCGCATAGGCGATAATAATGACGATGTCTCCCGGACTGATCAGATGAGCCGCCGCGCCGTTAATGCCGATGACGCCGGACCCGTGCTGACCCTGGATGGCATATGTCGATAATCGCGCGCCGTTGCTCACGTCGAGCACATCGACTTTCTCATTCGGTAGCAAATCGGCTGCCGCCATGAGTTCCGAATCGATGGTGATCGATCCGACGTAGTTCAGGTCCGCTTGTGTCACGGTCGCCCGGTGGATCTTGGATTTCATCATCTCGCGCAACATGTTAGTCACCGTATGATGGGATCGCGCGCCGTGTACCCAAGCAGGAGTTGAGCGACACGATCGAGTGCTGGAGTGCATTGTTTCCGCTCTAGATCTCCGCCAAGCTTCCGGTTGACCCTCAAATTCGACCGGCTTCGCGCAACGCTGCGATAACGTGGTCCGCCAGCGCCTCCGCGCTCTCTCGCATCGTACTTAACACCAGATCTGGCGCTTCCGGAGGTTCATACGGGGAATCGACGCCGGTGAAGCCGCTGATGCGGCCCGCGCGAGCTTTCTCATACAGCCCTTTGGGATCGCGCCGTATACATTCCGCGAGTGGCGTGTTGATGAAGACATCCATGAACTCGCCGGGCTGGAACATATCGCGAACCATCTGCCGTTCAGTGCGGAATGGCGATATGAATGCGCAGAGCACAATGAGGCCCGCATCGGCCATTATACGCGCGATTTCCCCCGCACGCCGAACGTTTTCGGCCCGATCGGCGGAGGAGAAGCCGAGGTCACGACATATGCCGTGACGAAGATTGTCTCCGTCGAGCACAAAACTCTGAGCCCCCAACTCATTGAGCTTGAAGTCCACGAGATTGGCGATGGTGCTTTTCCCGCTGCCGCTGAGCCCGGTAAACCAAACCACACAACCTCGCGGCCGTACGACTCGATGATCGTGCCAAACAACGTGAGTATTTTCCACGAATCCGACCCCAACTACATTGAAACTAATGCTCCGCAAGAATCGGTAGCACGCGATTCTGCAGACCTCCGGTCACGTGAACTTGGCCGTTCTCGTCGACATAGACATTCACTTCCGTCCGAACTCCAAATTCGGCCAAGTAGATTCCTGGTTCGATGGAAAAGCACGTGCGCGAAAGGACGCGGCGCTCTTCGCGAGTTTCCAGATTGTCCATGTTGGTGCCGTTGGCGTGAGTTTCTTGTCCGATGCTGTGTCCGGTGCGATGGACGAAGTAGGGTCCATACCCAGTCGCCTCGATCACGTCTCGCGCCGCTTGATCCACTTCCCAACCCTGCAAAACACGGCCCTCTGAAAACGCACTTCGCACCAGACCAATGGCCGCATCGCGTGCATTGACGGTGATTTGAAACAACTCTTCGTAAACATCAGGCACCGACTCGCCAACAAAACCGACTATTGTCAGGTCGCTGTAGACTGCGTTCGTCTGGTCCATTTTTGCCCATAAGTCGATCAACACAAAGTCGCCCTCGCTAATCTCGGCGCTGCTTTCTTCCGTGGGCATGTAATGTGGGTCTCCGCTGTGTGGCCCAACACCAACGATCGGCGGGTGGTAGGTCGTCATCCCATGTTCGGCAAAGTGACTCATGATCGTTTGTTGAATCTCCAATTCTCCCACGGATCCACGATCACGAATCGTTTGGCCGATAAATCCCCACGCGCGTTCAAAAGCAGCTTGCGTGCCTCGATCCGCTTCCTGGTGCAACTGCCATTGACGGTCTGTCCACGTTGCTTCAAACAGTTGAACCAAATCTCCCGACGAAACGACTCTCACATCCTGGCCGCGCACCAATTCGAGTGTGCCAGCATCCACCCGCGAAATGTACGGATTTGCATTACGAGGCGAGTACTCCATCGCAACGGTTTGTGTGCCGTTGACCAGCTTGGCCACGCCTGCCTCGAGTTCCTGCCAACGAAGGTAAATCTCCTTTTCGCCGGGCAGATGATCGAGCACAGCGGATTCAATTCGGTGAACGAGTTTTTGCGGAGTACCATCCACGGGGATGAAATAGAAAAAACGCCGTGAACCAATCTGGTTCTCGGGTATGTCGAGCACTCGAGAGGCAAGAATGTTGTTGCCGCGGAAGTCATACAGAAGCCAACCGTCGAGTTGGAATTCACGCAGCGCGGTTTGAATTGCGGTTAGATCAAACATGAGCGAAGTGCCGTTGTTTTCAGGCCAAGGATTATTCCGAATCTGCCCTTTCACGCGAGTATGATGGCAGGGGCACACGGACTTGTGAAGTCCATGTTGCGGTTTCCGTTTCGCTGCTTTCGTTACTTTACTGCTACACGTGCAAGTGGTACTCTCGGCACAGCAATGGTTGTATTCCAATGTCTTTTCCGCGAACTTCGTATGCAAGCGGAAGCCCGAAGAAAAGGGGTCTGCGATGCCCAAGTACCCATTGAAACAAGTACTCCGCTACAAATTCGACAACTTCATGGCCAAAGGCGGCCGCTCGATTTTTTTAAGCCTTGTGATTTCATTCTTGATCTTGTTGGTCGTGATCGGCGGGATTCGTGTGGTCGTTTATGCGATCGATTCAAGCGGGCCTGAGTTCGGCAACAAGGACCATGACCAGGGCGGCATATGGAACCAATTCTATCAGACATTCAATCACATCAGTGATCCGGGCACGATGGCGTACGACATCGGTTCCAAGCCGTGGTTCAAAGCGACAGCGATTCTGGCGGGCATAGGCGGCGTGGTTATCTTTTCGGCACTGATTGCTTTTATCACGACGGCGTTGGATCAAAAGATTAGCGAGCTTAAGAAGGGACATTCGAAAGTCATTGAGGAAGACCATACGTTGATCCTCGGTTGGAATGAGCGAGTTGTGGAAATCCTCCGCGAACTGGTCCTCGCCAACGAAAGTGAAGATGACGCCTGTGTCGTGATCCTTTCCAAAAGTGACAAAGAGGAGATGGATGACCACTTGAAGAATCACTTGCCGGACACAAAGTCGACGCGTATCGTCACGCGTTCGGGTAGTGAATCGTCGCTGGTCAATCTGGATATCGCATCCGTACAGACTGCCAAGTCCGTGATTGCCTTGGCAAGTTGCAATCCAAGTGCCCCGGACGACATCAAGACCGGCAGCGACACGATTGTCATCAAGACAATGCTTGCAGTCGTCGCATGCCTGCCCGACGACTTTGAAATCCCGATCGTCGCCGAGGTGTTTCACGAACGCAATCGTAGAGTCGTTCAAGGCATTTCAGAAAACGTCATTTGCATCGACGCGAATGAAATCTTGGCGAAGATCATGGTACAGACTTCGCGAAGTATTGGCCTATCCGTTGTGTACAGCGAGATCCTTTCGTTTGACGGAGAGGCCGGGATCTATATTGAGGACCTTGAAATGGGCTGGAAGACAGGTCATCAGCAGGATCGGAAATTCCCAGCTGCC
>JADFIX010000094.1 GCA_022566435.1 Planctomycetota bacterium | reverse complement strand
CCCGGTACCCAACGGCTGTCCCGGCACAAACGTTGGCGAGCTCAGCAGTGCCGGCGGTTCGTGGGTGGGCAGTACGATCGGTTCGACGGACGACTTCGATGACCGCTTTATCAACTGCGTGAGCAAACCCGGCGGCCCCGACGAAATCTTCCAGTTCACCGTCGATGTGGCCGGTACGTGGGCGTTCGACACCTGTACCGTGCCCGCCTGCTGGGACACGAATCTTACGCTCCGCAAGGAATCCGGCGGCGGTTGCCCCGGTGAATTCGCGGCTTGCGACGATGATGGTTGCGTGGTGTCGTGCTACCTCGAGTCGGCTTTTGAGAGTTTCGTCGAGGCGAATACGACGTATTACCTCATCGTCGACGGCTGGAGTACGTTCGCCTACGGCGACTTCGAGATAACCTATGCCAACGTCGATGCCGGCTGCTCCGTCGACGCCCAATGTGACGACGGTGTCTTCTGCAACGGCGCGGAATTCTGCGATACGACATCGGGTGGTTGCGTTTTCGGCGAACTGCCGTGTCAAACGCCTGCCGACTGCGACGAGGTCGAGCAGACGTGCAACATCGATCCGTGCATCACCTGGCGTGCGGGTCGCGGAAGCGATTCCTTTTTCTCTCAGGCCAGCAATTGTCCGAACACCGCGACCTGGGTATTTGATGACATTCAGGTGACTCATCTCCGCGGCGACGTGCTGGATTCATACACCACGCCGCTCGTGGCCCGTTCGACGCCGACGGACGCCAGCCCGCTGGGTTCGACATTCCTGGTGAATCAGGCGATTTGGACGGTGGAAGAGGGGACCTGTAACCCGCTGGCAATAATCACTGGTTCGACTTGTACCGGCGTCGCGACCATCGATCCGGGCGGCTCCCCGGCCCACAATCTGCCTTGCAGTGGCACGATGCCGATTTTGCCAAACAACAGCGGCGACTTCCTGCGCTGCGAAGTCGACTTTTTTATCGCCTTCAGGACGGCGGAGAATGGTGCCGGTATGTGGATCGCCGGAGAGGAGGAGTCCATCGGCGGTCCCGGTGCCGCGGACGATTTCGGTGCCAACGTGATTTGGACCGAGGATTGCCCGCCCACCGGCTTCTTCGAACCGACCTTCTTCGGTGACGACGTGAATCTCCCGGCGGATTTCGCCACGGCCGAGGTTTGCCAGAAGCCGTGCGGCATGGCGGACTTGACCGGCGTGGTCTTCGCCGACGCCGACGGCGTCCCGCAGAACCCATTCGATCAACCGGGGAACTGTGCGATCGACGCCCGTGAACCGCACTCCATCACCAATGTGGCCGCTCGAAACGGTTGGGACCGCATGGTGTTGTCCTTCTCCTGTGATCCAACGTCGCTAGGACTGTCCACAGGCGATTTTTCAGTGGGCACGACGCCGCGCAACAGTGTGATCGGGATTGGCGGCGTGAATGCCGACAGCGTGGGCAAGACGGTCACGGTTACGCTCAATGACAAGATTTTGCCCGGTGGATGGACCTGCATCTCGCACCCGGCATCGCCAGGTGAGTGGTGCATGGGGTACCTGCCGGCGGATGCCAGTCAAGACGGTCTTAGCGCTGCCGGCGACATTATCGCCCTGATCAACGCGATCAATCTCGTCCCCGGATTCGAGCGACCGTTGTATGCCAGCGACATCGACCGTAGCGGGCTCTTGCTCGGTACGGACATCTTGCGGCTGATCGACTTGTTGAACGGTGCGGGCGATTTCAATCCCTGGATCACGGCGGGACTTCAGCCTTGCCCGTCCGAGTAAAGATGGTCGACAATCCAGTCCGGCCGTACAGCGTTTTGGCACGAAGTCTTGGCCCGTCCTTCGACTCGGTTGGCTGCGTACTCGAAGGACCGTGAGGCGTTCTTGGGTCCGATTCCACCCGTTATGGGCCGGCCCCGGTTCCGCCTGAGCCGGTAGTCGTCGGATTCGTGGACGTGCTCGATGCCACTTGGCCACCGCGCAACCGGTCCACTTCTTCCTTAAGACCTGCAAATAACTGATTGAGAATGTCTGTCTGTCGCTGACTTCGGCTCGCACCGAACGATCGCAGAAGTGCCAGTAGACCCAAGAGGCTACCGGCGCCGCCTGCGCCCATGAGCGCCGTGATCTCGTTGGGTGTCATGCCTTCAAGCTTCTCCAGCATTTCTTTCGGGATAGCCGCGTCCTTGGCTTCCTTTAAAATCGTCGCCTTTAGCCCAAGTTCCGCAGCCTTGAGAAATAAGATTTTTTTTCGGCAGGGTCGACGTGGCTCAGGCCGACGAGCTCTGGCTGCCGCTTGAGCTCGGTTTTTGGATTCTGTCGGTTCGATCGTCGGTCATAGTCAATCCAACGTTGCATGATCAGGGGATAGAAACTATCCGAACACTCTTTCCGAGACGCGACCGTCAGGGAGCGTGGGTCGAAAAACCGCTTGCTTTACAGGGCGCGGTAGTCGAAAAATCGCTTGCTTACGCGCGCGGCCCTGTTCGTCCAAGTCGATTCGTGCAGTTTCGGGGATAGCCTCAATACGATTGAGACGATCCGGACAACTCCCGGTGGAGCCACGCTTTGGCGTATTTCTACTTTCGGTCCACGGTGGACTCCGACACCCGCATGGCGTTGGCCGTCTCCTCGCCGGCATTTTCCCGGTCTGCGGCCGATTTCCGAGTGGCGTGGGTCGAGTCGAATAGGATTCCCCGGCTGGAATCGTATACCCGATTTGTGCAAGTGCACAAAGAGGCTAGCCCAAAGACCACATGAATCGACAGGGACGTCTCACGGACGAACCGGTTGCGCCGGATATACACCAATCCGTCGAAGCGCTTCACCGTGTTGATGTCACCAGGCCGGGTAAACCAGCCGATCAGAAGGATGTGGCATAGTGGTAACATGCCCCGAACGCTGGACTCCAATTCGCTGCTACGAATTAGGGAGACCCGCCTGCGGGCACCCGTGCGAAGAGGTGAATCTCGCCCATCAGTAATACGTTTCCGGTCTTGTCGATGTGTTGGAATACACCCGGCACGGGGTTGCACGACTCGCGAATGCGAGGCGACACGACGATGATGCGATCGAACGCCGCCATCGCCTTTTGGAAATCCGCGTCGGGGAAGTCATTCATCAAGGCGACCGGCGGATCGGCCATTGTGGATTCCGCCAGGTAGTAGGCCGCAATCTGATACGTATGACGTGCCCAGTTCGGCGGCCAGCCAATTCCGTCGAATACGAGCAAGTCTCCCGGTCGCCATTGCTGCGCGATGTACATTGCGGCTCGGCGTCCGCGCGGGTTCGTTGGTGTGGGGAGATGCAGCGTCGAGGCCGCTATGAGCACCGCGGCGCCAATCGCCATCCACGCTCTTATGCCGCGCAGCCGGTTTCGTCGCAGCAGGGACACCAAGTTGGCAATTCATCGCATGACGCACTACGGAGGCCAGCCTTCGGGCACCCGTGCGAACAAGTGAATCTCGCCCATCAGCAATATGTACGCGGTTTTGTCTATTTGCCGGAATTCATCCGGCACGGGATTGCACGATTCACCGACGCGCGGGGAAACGACGATGAGTCGATCGAACGTCGCCAGCACCTTTTGGAATTCGGCGTCGGGGGGGGGCACTCATCAGGGCGATCGGCGGATCGGCCGTCATGTATTCCGGCAGGTAGAATCCGCTGATCTGATACATTCGGCGTGCCCAGGTTGGCGGCCAGCCGATCCCGTCGAACACGAGCAGGTCTCCGGGGCGCCATTGAGCGGCGATGTACTTCGCGGCACGGCGTCCGTGCGGATTCCACGGTGTGGGAAGATGCAGTGTGGAAGCCTGCACGAGCACAGCGGCGGCGATCGCCATCCCCACGCCTCTGCCATGTAGCTGCGCGGCGGCAAGCACTATCATCCCCACAAATCCGGGTGTGACAATAGACAGATACCGCAGTTCAGAAAGCAGCCGCATCTCCGTAGTCAGGTCGATGACCGTGAACAGCAATACCGGCAACAAGTACCACACTGCGAAGAGCCTAGCCGCGAAATCGCCGCGACGATGCAGCGCGACCAATGCCGCGGACAACAACGCCACGCCGCCGAGAGATGCGGCGTAGTGCGGCGCGGCGAGCCTATGCCAGAAAAGCAGCCGGACCGGCAAATCAGTCACGTGAAAGAGCGTGCGCATCGCATGGGTGGGCCGTCGGTCATACAGCCATTCCTGGTGAGCGATAAATTCCCATTGGTGGATGAGAGACGGTCCCCATGTCAACACGAAGGCCATAACGGTCGCGCCGACCGCGATCATCCACACACGGCGAAACGGGCGAGTGCCTTGCGCGGCGATCAAGACTGCTTGCCCCGCAAGGACCGCAGCGGTGAAGTAGTGCGTCATTACCGACAGGTACGTCGCGATTCCGTAGGCCACCACCCAAACGATTCGTTCACGGCTGCGAAAACCGTCCCAGCCGAGTTGCATCTTGACAAACGTCCAGTAGCTGAGACCCAACAGGAGCAACGCGAGACTGTACGGCCGGTTGTCTTGGGCATAGCGAATGTGGCAGAACGTCCCGGCCAGCGCTGCCGCTACTGCGACACCGACCATCGGCCGACGGTATTCCCGCAGAATCAGTGCGAAGGGCACAAGCGAGAGTATCGAGAATATCGTCGGAAGCAGGCGAACGGCGAACTCGCCGTCTCCGACCAACTTGCGCCAGCTCTGTAAAAGCAGGAAATAAGTCGGCGGATGACTGTCGTTCCGCATGCCGCGCCATACGGCGGACCAGGTGCTTTCCGCGGATAGTTCCGTGGTCCCCCGGGAAAAATCAAGAATCGTTCGATATCCGGGCGACTCGAATTCCGCTCGGCGGGCGGCCGAGTTGGCCAGCGAATGCAATTCGTCGAGCCAGTAGTCGGGTCCTCCGAGTCCGTAGAGGCGCAGTGCCGTAGCCCCGACAAGCACGCCCAAAAGTGCGAACATGAACGTCCACTCCCCGCGCCGGTCTATTTGATCCGCTCCGGATGTGATTGCGACTTCGCGGTCCATCGTCGAGATTTCATTCGAGTTAGTCATTTGACTTCATCAACGCGATTCGCCGCGGTAGGGAGATCGCGTTGGCGATTCATCGCATGGCGAGGCGCAATCTCCAATCGAACTATAGCGTTTTCTCCCCGCGCCGTGTAGCCTACGGGGTGTAGCCGGACCGGGACGACTCGTGCGACATGAATCATGCGAAGCTTACGGTTCAATGCCATCGTGATGCGGACTGATCAGACGCATCGTCGTGATGTCGTGAGGTCACGTGGATTCAGCCCGCTTGCCGCGCTTTTGGTTGTGATCTTTCCGGCCGGGTGCTCGTCATCGGCGGGTGGAAATCACGCGACCGCACGGGGTCTTAGGATTGCCACGCTCAATTTGGCGCACGGGCGCGCTGTATCGCCATTTCAGTCGGCCGTTCCACCGGATAGGCTTCGGGCGAACATCGACCTCTGTGCCGATGTCATTGCCCGCGACAATCCGGATATCATCGCCCTGCAAGAGGCGGACGCCCCCGCCGTATGGAGCGGCGCGTTCCATCACGTAGACCGTATTGCCAAGCGGGCAGCGCTACCGCACGTTCACCACGGCATCCACTTCGACCAGGGCCTCGGCCCGATTCGCGTGGCCTATGGCACGGCGTTGCTCTCCCAACAGGAACTGAAATTGCCGACGTCGCTTCGCTTCGAATTCGGGCACCTGCACACCAAAGGGTTCGTCTCCGCTCGGATCGAGCACGCGGGCCGGCCGTTGATCGTGGTGTCGGTGCATCTGACGTCGGGGTCGGCCGCCGTGCGCCGCCAAGAAGTGAACGTCATGGTCGAAGCATTGGCCAAGGTTGACGCGCCGATCGTGCTTATGGGTGACCTGAACAGTCAATGGAAAAACGAAAACGATGCCGTGCGCTTATTAGCCGCGCGACTGCGGCTTCGCGCGTTCGAACCGGACTCTCCCGGGCAACTCACCTTTCGCGCCGGCCGACCGAAAATTCGAATCGACTGGATTCTCATTGCTCCGGAGTTCGAGTTCGTACAATACCGAACCTGGACCGACCTCGTGTCGGACCACCTCGGCGTGTCCGCCACGATCCGCTGGGTCGAATAGCGGATCAAGCGACGTGGGTGATGTCCTTGCGGTCGCAGTGGGGGGGCGCTGTATTTGCCAGACCGCGGGCATTTCGATTCAGGTTCCCCATCGATCCGACGCACCGTCCGAATCAGCACCGCCTGAGCCCCTTTGTTCGCGTGACGGCGAATTGCCCGCGCTGGAATCGCCCGATACGATGGAATGCGGAAGCGAGAGGATTCGTTTGTTCGGATATGCCGAGCGGGACCGCACCGCACGCGTGCGTATCACGGGAGGATTCGGTCATGACTGACGCGCCGCGCACGAGTACTTCGGAAGAGACCTCGGACGAACCGCGTTCGACTTCCCGCGCGCTGCGCGCATGCCTCGCCGTCTGCATCGGTTACGCGTTGCTCGTACAAGTGGGGCTTCTGGCGCGTGTCGAAGTCCATCGCTGGGGATTCATGCTTTCAAAATAGCAGTTCGACGCCTTGTGGTTTGCGATGGGCTGCCATCTCGCTGCGCTGGCCGTCTTCGGCGTACTGCTTTTCATGCTGCGCAAGGGGTCGGATGTGCCTATGCGGTGGGGTCGATGGGGATTGGCCGGCATGCCGTTATTGTGGCTGGTCTCCGCCGACCTGATCGCGGCCATCGGGTACCGCCCGATTCGACCGCGGACGGCGAGGATGCAGCCCCATCCGATTCGTTTCTGGGAGTATCGACCGGGTTGGGTCCGCCGCCATCGCGGTGTGACGTACAAAATCAACGCACACGGGCTGCGCGGACCGCTCGTCCCGTTGGAAAAGAAGCCTGGCGAACGGCGCATTCTATTCCTTGGCGATTCCATTGCATTCGGTCTGACCACCAATGAAGAGGATTCGTTCGTATGGCAGGTAGGAGACCTCGCACAACAGCAAGCCGGCGGTGAGACCCTATCCGTGGTCAATTGTTCCGTCAGCGGCTATTCGCCGTGGCAGGAGTATGACATTTTCAAAACCCAGGGTCTTCGTTACGATCCCGACGTCGTCGTGCAAATCTTCTGCCTCAACGACATCGGGCAGAAATTCAACCTGGTGACCTATGGCGGTAGAACGAAGGACCTCGCCCCGCCGGTACCGGCCGCATTGGAATGGTCAGGCCTGTTTCGAGTGAGTAGGGCGTCGACTTTCCAATATTTCGGCCCGACGCGTGCCCAGCTCCGGGCCCGCGAAGACGCCTATTCGAACGACGCGGTCATCGATCATCCCAATGCACCTCATATTTAGGAGGCTTGGCGGATCACTCGCGAAAATATGCAGCGGATTGTGTCACTGGCCCGGCAGCGCAAGGTGTCGTTGATGATCGTCGGCTTCCCCATAGCCCGCCAGGTAGATCCCACCGCCCCGGATTCCGCCGCGCCGCAGCAATGGCTCGCCGAGTTCGGCCGTGAAGAGGGGGTCCCCATACTCGATTTATTGCCCATCTACCGCAAACACGCCCGGGAAAACGGTATGCAGGGCCGGGACCTGTTCCCGGACAAGACTCACCCTAATGAAGCGGCCAACCGCATCGCCGCGGACGCGATCTTCGAGTTTCTCACGGAGTTGGGGTGGCTGGAGTGATGGCGCGTCGAGGTGCTCGGCCGGTCAGCTTGGGGCCCGAAGTGGTCGCCCTCCGTCGCTCCGTCGTTTCACGCTCCGTCGCTTCCCACTACAATGTCCCCCACCCTTCGGGAGTACCCGAACGATGGGGCACCCGCGCAAAGAATCACCATTGACACGCAACGGGTTTTCATAGAAGTACGGCGAGCGTAAGCGACCCGCCTCTTGGTCAACCCGCGCCGTCTTCCCCTTCGTGCTCCCTCTGCCTTCGCACTCGCTATCCGCTCGCACTCAGTCGCCTCGTCGTTTCACGCTCCCTTCTCCTTCGCACTCGCTATCCACTCGCGCTCAGCCTTCAATCGCTCCGTCGCTTCCCCCAAGAATATAGAGACCATGGACTTCAAGTGGTTGTGCTGAAAGCGCCCTTGCGTTCTGTTCGGTCCTCGAGACTCCCGGACGAACGAGGGTTTTTTTCTTGACATGACGGTGGTCAATGATGTAGGCTATTCAGTTAAGCGTTTAGGCACACACGTGAATCTAGTCGAATAGTCGCTCCTACCGGCCTGCGTGGGCCAGCTTCGCCCGGTTTGTAGTGATGGCCGGTGGTTCGCATGGTGCAACGTCATGCGAAGGCCTGCAGTGAAGCGGATCAATCGGGCGTGTGTTTGATATGAGAAATTGTCGCCGCGCATGGAGTGCGGGGCTCATCATTCGCGCCGAGAAATGCGGCGAATTGCTTGAGGTGCGCGCCGCGCCCGAGCCGTGGATGTGTTCTTCACCGGGCGGATGGTCTCGACCGTAGACCCGCCGTCGACGATTAGGTAATACGTTTCGAGGAGGGATGACAAGATGAGGCAGAGTTCTTGGATGTGCACCGTAGTGAGCGCGGCTGCCCTGCTATTCGGGCTAAGCGACAGAGCATCCGCCCAGGTCACCTTCGATTGGGCCACCGTAGGCAACCCCGGCAACGCGGCCGATTCGCTTAACGCAGAATTGATCCCCTGCATCGGCTCGGTACCCAATGTTTTTCGCATCGCCAAGCACGAGGTGACCGACTCCCGGTACGCCGAGTTCTTGAAAAAGGTTGACGCGGCGGGCACGAACCCAAACGCCGTCTACAACACCAACATGGGCAGCGACGCCCGCGGCGGGATCAGCTTCGACGCCGGCGCGACCGGGGCCGGGGTCGGTAGCAAGCTGCCCGAGGACGGAAAGAGCGAGGACGCCGTCCCAAAAGGATTGACGCATTCGGACTGGAAGAGCATCCGCCAGGAGTACGAGC
>JADFIX010000093.1 GCA_022566435.1 Planctomycetota bacterium | reverse complement strand
AATCCTTGGGCCGAAACCCTGTCCACGAAGCGTGATCCTGTGCCTCAACTGTTTAGGTCCAGCGTGAAGCCGACATAGCGTCAGAGTCGCTTCAGGTAGCACGTCCTTGTAAATTCGGATGTCGACGGAGTGGTTGATTCGGCCGACGACGATGAGGCATTGCGCGCCGCTCGAACGGAAGATCTGCCACATAGCAGCGAGGTTATGCGCCTTGACTCGGTGGTTGTCAGGATCGTCGTCTGGTATAGGTCGGAAGAAGCCGATCTGTTCAAGATCAACGAAGGCTGCTGTGATGCCGGTCCGCCTGACTTCCTCAAAGATCTGCCATCCAACCGTTGACTTGCCGACGCCAGTCGTACCGCAAAGCCACAGGATCGCTCCGGGAGTGGTGGGCAACTTGGGAGCGCGCGTCGTAGATTTCTGAGTGTTGGGTGAGCAAGCCCTCTTGGTGAGAGAGGGCCACCTGCCGGTCTTCCCGCGCAAGCACTGAATTACCTCAGAGACGGTCAACCCATTGGTGTCGATGCATACGTCAGCGAAGTCGTTGTGATCCAGAGTATCTGATTCGCATAGCATCGCATCCACCTGGTGAGGATCCAGGCCACGACTGACCAGTCGCTCTGCCCGTACGTCCTGATCAACTCGGAGTCGGCACAAGGTAAGTGTAGTTTGCGGTATCTGATCAACATAGCGACGAACTCCATGGCTCTCGTCGACAACGCCAGACACAAGGACACAATCGGCACCCGCAGCTTCGAAGGTAGTCACTATAGCGCCGAGATTCCGCGCCTTTATGCGATGACGCTCCGGGTCGCGCGCGTGTGCGGGATAGCACATCCCAAGTTGATCGATGTCGAGATAGCCTATTCTGATTCCGTCTCGTGTTAGCTGGGAGAAGAACTGCCATCCCACCGTAGACTTGCCGACTCCCGATGGGCCGCACAGCCACAGCAAGGGGATCGCATCGCTGGTCATCGGCCCGTCACAGATTTCATTCATCACATTCATTTGTGGCAATTGAAGATTCTGGTTTGGCCTGCTATGTGCTTTACTTTTTCGGGGTGGAGAAATTGCGTGTAACGTTTCGGCGCAGGTACGCCGTTGGGATCAATGGCGTACTGCGCCTGTTGTACGCTGTTTTTCTGGCACGTTTTTCATCTGCGGCGGCTTTAATCTTTTCGTGTTATATCCGTTATAAGTAAATTTGTTCGGAATTCTCTATTCATCAATCTTGTCAATTCGTCTCTGGTGTCTGCCGCCTTTGAACTCAGCGGTGAGCCAGGCGTCAACGGCGGCGACTGCTTCTTCTTTGGACATCTGGCGTTGGCCAATGGCGATCATGTTGCAGTCACCGTGCTCTTTGGCGAGGCGCGCAGTTCGTTCGTTCCAGACCACGGCACACCGAATCCCGCGGAGTCTGTTGGCAACGATGGCTTCGTTTCCGCTTCCGCCCACGATAATACCAAGTGGGTGTTGACCCTCGGCAACGGCCCGTGCCGCTGCGCGGACAAAGTCCGGATAGTCTACCGGGTCGGCGGAATCGGTTCCGAAATCCTCAACCTTGATTCCTTTTGACTCAAGATGAGACTTCAGGATCGCCTTGTACGCGATGCGTTTGCAGTCAGGAGTCGGGGACAGTGTCGTATTCGAAACCCGGGTAGGCGATCGCGTGGGCGATGTTACGCCCGTCCTGGGCTGTACCGCCATGAATCCGAACGTGATCCTCCCAACGCCCCAATACGATCTCTTTCATTCCTGTAATCAACGTATCCGCCTCTTCAGCGCCCAGATCGAAGTGTTGTGCACCAGAGACGAGGTTCAGCCGGTTCGCCCAACGCTCCCGACCCGGTGTGACGCCGCACGTCATGGCCAGGTTACGGTCATCCAAGCTCCGGCCAATGGAGGGAACCAAGTCGAAAACCGGAGACAAACGCCACGTACCGGTGGCGGTGCCTAGCATGGCGTGGTTGCGGGGGTGGTCATCCGTGTTCGAAACCAGCGCGTTGAACACCATCCGGCGAAAGAGCTCTCTGGCGTCCTCTCCGGGAGTTGAAGAGATCCTGCGCAATAGGTGGGCAAGGTCCGTGTATGACCACCCACGACGGTCTGTCACGGACTCCTCCAGACCCAAGAGTGTATGGGCGCTGAGGAAGAGCCGGCGGATCGACCCATCGTTCCCGGGCTCCTGGTCGAAGCGCCTGACCAGGACGATCTTCTTGCGACGGAGCTCGACGATCCTCGTCTCTGGGACCGCGATCCCACATTCGCCGGCGAGACTCAGGTAGGCAGCCTCCATGATCGCGTTGTTCCACCGATCGCCACGGGAAGGGAACTTCGCCACCCACAGTTGGTCGTCCCCATCCATCACCACGGTCTTCGGCCGCGCCCCGCCCATCGCGCTACTGGGAGCGAGCGCTCGATCAATGTCCGCCAGTAGCGGATTCCCCTCGCCCTCTATCTCGCCCTCCAGCGCTTCAGCCGCATTGCTCGCTGCTTCCAGGTCCTGCAACGAATGAGCGCTGGAGTAGTCCAGTGTGGGCACCTCCTGGCCGGGGCCGTAGCTCAGCGCGCCCACGCGAAGGTCGGAAGATCCAAGCAGGTAGTCGAGTTCGTTGTACCCTCTCCCCCGGTCCCTCCGCTCGATGACCATCCGGCCCCAGGCGTCCGGCACGGTATCCCGCAACGCCCCGAACATCCCTCCGACCTTCGTCGTGGTGAACTCAGTGTCTTTAAGCGGGAGGTTGATGGGATCTATTGCCGCAGCGTCCGGCCGGTTGAGGTAGGTGCGGCCGTAGACGAAGCGCCCCATGGGTGCATCTCCAACTTCTTCCAGCTTGCGCGAAGCTGATTTGTGTGATGATTGGGCCGCTCGCGGCCGGCGAACTTGAAGCGGCCGGCCCGCAGCCCCCGAATTTTGTGGTCATTCTCACGGACGACCAAAGCTGGGTGGGCTCGTCGTTGCAGATCGACCCGGACGACTCGCGGACGCGGAGCGACTACTACCGAACGCCGCAGATTGAACGGCTCGCTCAAGCAGGGATGAGCTTCACCCGCGGTTATTCGCCGGCGCCGTTTTGCTGTCCGACGCGGCGCAGTCTTCTGATTGGCCAAACTCCGGCCCGACACATTTATCAAAAGGATCAAAAGAACTGGACGACAAAATTCCGAAAACAGTTGAGCCTCCCGCAGATGCTCAAGCAGGCGAATTCGAGATACCGAACGGCGCACTTCGGCAAGTGGGACATGCGCTTCGACAACGTGACGCCGGAGGCGATGGGCTATGACGTCAGCGACGGGTATACCAGCAACCGAACGGGCGGCGGAAAGGGTTCCGGGGGGCCCTCGGAAAGCGATGATCCCAAGCTGATCTTCGGGATCACCAAGCGGACCTGCGATTTTATCGACAAGCAGGCCAGCGCCGGCAACCCCTTCTTCGTGCAGGTTTCGCACTACGCCGTTCACCTGGACATCTACTATCGCGAGAAATCGCTTAAAGAATCCCGCGCCTGGAAGAAAGGCAAGAAGCATTCCATGCCGGAATTCGCCGCGATGACCAGCGACGTGGACGAAGCCATCGGCATGGTTCTCGACAAGATCAAGTCACTCGGGTTGGAGAATTCGACCTATGTGTTCTTTCTCTCCGACAATGGCGGCCGGAACAGCATTCCCGGCCAGAGGGGAAAAGAGCTGCATCGAAATCATCCGCTGCGCGACGGGAAGGGAACGATGTACGAGGGAGGAATTCGCGTTCCATTCATCGTCAAGGGCCCGGGAATCAAGACGCACACGATCAGCCGCGTCCCGGTGACGGGCCTGGATATTTTTCCGACAATCGCGGAGCTTGCCGGCTACGACAAGCCGCTTCCGGGGGCCCTGGACGGCGGCAGCTTGACGAGCGTCCTCTTCAACAAAGGCCCCGGCGACGTAAAACGCAACAAGCCGTTCCTGTTCTTTCATCATGCCGTCGCGCGCACAGGGCAGTCGGCGTTGATCCAAGGCGACTACAAGCTGGTGAAGACCTGGAAGAACAACCAACTGGAGTTGTTCGATCTTTCCAAGAGCGCCGGTGAAGACAATGACCTTGCGATGAAGGTTCCCGCGAAAACGAAGGAGCTGCATGAACTGATGGTTGGCTTTCTCGATGAAGTGAATGCCGAGACGCGCAAGATCGGCTCGAAAAGCGACGTGTATAAGAACGCGAAACCCGCAGCGTCGACTGCCCCGAAGACAGTCGGATCGACCGCTCGCCCGAATGTGTTGTTTTTGGCGATCGACGATTTGAACGACTGGCTTGGGGCCGTGGGCGGTCATCCTCAGGCGAAGACGCCGAATCTCGACCGGCTGATCGCGAAGAGCGTGCTGTTCAGTAACGCGCATTGCGCCGCGCCGGTTTGCTCGGCGTCGAGGCACGCGCTATTGAGCGGGCTGCGGCCATCGACGACCGGGTGGTATTCCAATACGTCCAAAAAGCGAGCCGACTACGAGAGGACGCTGGGCGAGACCGTTCCCCTGCCGACGCACTTCAAGCGCAATGGCTACAAGACCATGGCGGCCGGCAAGATCTTTCACAAGGGGACGAGCGACGTGGAAGGCTACGACTACTGGACCGAGGCCCGGCCCAAATACCAGTGGCCGAAGGAACTGGCCGCCCGTGGACACGGATATCAAGGCAGAAGCGGCGGGCACTTCCATCCGTTTCCGCCCGACGGCGGCGCCATCTATCAGAAATATCAAGAGGGCGTGAGCGGGCAGTCGCTCTGTTGGGGCGCGCTGGAAAAGGACGACATGCCGCCAGAGGGCATGCCCGACGAGCAGGTCGCCGCGTGGGCGGTTGAACGTCTGAAACAAACGCATGACAGACCTTTTTTTCTCGCGGTTGGATTTGTGCGGCCGCATGTGCCCTACACGGCGCCAAAGGAGTTTTTCGATCTGTATCCGATAGACGATATCGTAATGCCTAAAATTCCGTCGAACGAGATGGACGATATCCCCTTGCTCGGAAAAGCGATGGCCAAGGGCACAATCGAAGGCGGCGATCATTGGAATGTTCGCAGCATAGGCCCGAACTATTGGAGGGAAATGGTGCGCGCCTATCTCGCCTGCGTCTCGTTCGCCGACGCGCAAGCGGGCAAGGTGCTGGACGCGCTGGAAGCCAGCCCGCACGCCGACAACACGATCGTGGTTTTCTGGTCGGATCACGGTCAGCACCTGGGCGAGAAACGACACTGGCGCAAGATGGCGCTGTGGGAGGAGTCGACTCGAGTGCCGTTGTCGTTTCATATGCCGGGTTCGGACCATGCCGGCGAGAGCTGCGATCGCGCCGTCAGCCTGATTGATATCTATCCAACGCTGATCGATTTGTGCGGGTTGCCGCCGGTCAAGGGGCTGGAGGGAACCAGTCTGACGCCGCAGTTGCAGGATGTGGACGCCCGCCGAAGCGCGCCTGCAATCACGACCTGGTATTACAACAATCACGCGGTTCGCGGACCGAGATGGAGGTACATTCGCTATCGGGACGGAACGGAGGAACTCTATGACCACAAGACCGATCCGAATGAGCATCTGAATCGGGCGGCGAATCCGAAGTTTGCCCGCATCAAGGAGAGGCTTAGGAAGCACTTGCCCACCAATAATTATTTGCCGTCATCGATGCGAGATGGCGGACTCGACTCGTTTGGCAAGAAGGTCGAGAAACTACGAAGCGAAGGAATCCCGGAATGGCTGGGCAAAGACCCGGCAAAGCCCGTCGCCAATTGAATTTGAGCCTCTCATTAAGGGATGAGCTCCGTTTGTGCGCAGGATTGTCGTTCGTAAAATACCCCTGCTTGTTTGTGGCGAACCAGCCGCGCTGGGAGATGCAATTTTCCCGACATGAAAATGATCCAAACAACACGATTCCTGGTCGCATCGCTGGCGGTGATCTGTGCGTTGTCGTTCGCGAACGCCAGCGCCGTCGAACCGGTTCCGTTTGCCGACAACGGCGGGCTGAAGATGCTGTACGACAATCGGATGTATCCGCAGGCGGTTGCCGTCGGAGATTCGGTCCATATCGTGTGGCGTGGGAAAGACGGCTTTCCGTACCTGGCCACGTATCGTCTCGACAACAGAACCTTCTCCAAGCCAAGAATGCTGCTGGAGGGTTTGTTGGATGACGTCAAGACAAGCAAGTACAAGAGGGATCATCACTACGCGCCGGTGATTTGGTCCGATCAAAACGAGTTTCTGCACGTCCTGTTCGGCTGTCACAATTCGGCGGGTATCCATCTAATCTCTGAAAAAGCGCGGTCGACCGAGAGCTGGGTTCGCGGCCCGTCATTCGACGAATCGGTGTCCTACCCAAAAGTCCATCGCATTTACGGCGACCGCACGCTGATCTACTTTCGGCACACCGGCCACCTCGGCTGGTGGCAGTACCGCGTGTCGGGCGATGGCGGACGCAGTTGGAATGAGCCGCCGCGCCCGGTGGTTGATCTGAACGCGGAACCTCAGGATGGCGAGCACGCGCCCTACGCCGGTTCCTACAACACAACGGCCGTCAGCGCCGATGGCAAGCGGCTGCACGTGGCGTTCATTTGGAAGGTGGAGGATCCGGTCTTCAACCGCCGCTACAATCGCGTGCTGGACGATCACACACAGCGATACAACTTGTATTATCTTGCCGTTGATCTTCCCTCCGGAAAGGCGTTCAACATCCAGGGACGTGAAGTCAAATTGCCAATCCGGAAAAAGACCGCCGACAAGCAGTGCCTTGTCTGGGATACCGACGAGCGGGTCGCCGCCGTCGGCCCGTCGATCGCTCTCGACACGAAGGATCGTCCGCACTTCCTGCTTCCCGTTTCGGACAAGACACCGCACGCTGGTCGCTTCCATTTTGTCTGTTTTGAAAATGGCGCCTGGCGCAAGACGCCGATTACAGAAACGCTTCACCCATTCAACGCCAGTCATCTGGAAATGAACAATGGCGTGCTGCGCGCCTTTTTGATCGCCGGCGGCGGCGAAACGATCGTCGAAAAAGGGATGGACGAGTATGGATGGGGGCGGCGAGTTGAACAGTGGGAGTCGCGAGATCGTGGTAAGAGCTGGGCGCTGCGCCGCAACCTGACGCCCGCCGCCAGTCGAAAGTTTCAAAGCATCCAATTCATCTCCAAAGGCATGAAGTCAGCCATGCGGGATGTCGTGCTCTTCTACGGCTGGAACGATCGTGACGGAACCGGAACCGCTTACCTTTGGGATGCGAGATAGAAATAGCGAGTCCGTTCAGCCTAGTCTAAATGAAACAATCGGGCCGTTCCGCCCGCCGGCCTCCACGAGTCGCAGCGGCTATTCATAGAGGGACGCAAGAGTCCATGTTTCACGAAACGGGGTAAAGACCTCGCTGCTACATCGTGCGCCCGTTAGTTGTTTTTGGCCCGTGTTTCGGCGATCGCAGGGTTTTCGATAATGATTCCCTCTATTCTGTGAGCGGGCACGATGCCCTGCGCGGTCGTTTGCGCATGGTGCGCGTTCACGACCAGGAAGGCGTCGTCGACTGCAAGGACTCGCATCCAACCTGATTGCTGTTTTTCGTTGGATCGCCGACGAATCGTCACATCGAAGTGTCCGCGGAAGCGAATGTCGTCCCCTGGATGAAAAATGTGTTGTCGATGGAGACACCTTGACCGTTCTCGATGCCGAGAAGAACCAGCACGAGATTCAGCTCCGCGGCATCGACGAGCATCCAGGAACGAAGGCTGCGGAAGAAGCGGTGGAGTTGTTGGGCGATTTGAAGGGGAAGCAGTAGGCCCTCAGCGTCCCGCCCGTCTCTCCGGCGACCAGCACATCGTCAGGCTCCCCTCTTGCCAGGCGGACGGTCTTGCTCCAACCCCGGGCCAACTCCTGCAGTTCGTACTCGCAGCCGCCGGCCGCGATGAGCAGTAGGTTGGCCGGAGTCTGTTGATAGGTGTCTCGGAAAACGGTCGTATTGTGCTCAAGTGTGTACTATCCGGTTCACCCGAAGAGATCTCGAGCGAGCAGCCTAGCCCGTTTAGACGGCACGTTAACGGAGAACACACCATGATCCAGAATGACAATTCCGCGAGAGACGACAAAGGTAGGTTCATAGCCGGCAATGCATTCGGCAAGGGACGACCACCCAGGCATTGTTGAAGCCGAATACTTGGCGGCCTTGACGGAAACCTGCGACCCTGACCGGTGGCGTAAAATCTGCGAAAGAGCGGTCCTCGACGCCGAGAACGGCTGTCAACGCAGCCGAAAATGGCTTTCAGACCTCCTCGTTGGCTCGCATCGTGGGGCTGGTACAATGGCGGGCTCGCCTGACGAGCGGACGCCGGACGAGCGAGCAAGATCAATCGAGCAGGCCATCCGCACTGAATTGACTCGGCGGGAGGTCGACGTTGACAGCGAGAATCGGAGAGCCGCACTCATGCGTCGACGTGAGGCCGCGGGAGTTGACACGGAGGCCGAACTCAAAAAAATGTTGGATGGCAGCAAGGCCCAGGATGATCAAATCCGTGAATTGGAGGCTCAGGTGACTCTGGACACCAATGAACTAGCTCGCATCAACGCGGAGTACACGAAGCTCTCCGAGGAACTTGTCAGCGCCGGGAGGTTGACCACCGAGTACATGGCAATCCAGGACACAATCGAGCAGCTTCAAGCCAACTACCTGGAAATCAACAGCCAGCACCTCATGAAGGAAGTGGAGTACGAAACGGGAAAGGTGCGACCTCCGATTGAAGTGGTGCAGCGGGCGATCGTCCCGGAATCGAGCGAGTGGGTGCAGAAAATCGTGATCGTGGTCGGGTCGGCGATCAGCGTAGCAAGATAACGGGCATCGTAATTACCCGTCGCCCAGAGCTGCTGGGCCAGTGATTGGTCAACCTTGATCTTCTTCTTCAGCTTGGCCAGCAGCGCGTAGCTGGCGCCGAACAATTCTCCGCG
>JADFIX010000092.1 GCA_022566435.1 Planctomycetota bacterium | reverse complement strand
GTCATTCACACTTGTTCACCCGTGGGAGATTCCCAAGCAAGCAGGAAACAAAACACCGGCTTCCAAGACATTGGGGGGAACAGTTGGGCGATTCGTCTGGTATCTGATTAGTTATGGCGCAATTTTTGGAACCGCTGTCCTTGCATACCGCAACGTTCGACGCAATCGAGGCGATAAACGCGGGGCGAGTCGTTTGGCGGTTTTCAGCGCCGCGTCGATCACCCTAGGCTGGACGGTCTCGGCTCACCACGCAGGCGGCAGCCACCTGGCTCGTTTTACTTATGGCATCGGTTGGGCGCTGTGGACGGGCGCGGTTGCCTATGCAATGTATCTTGCGTTAGAACCCTTCATACGGAGGAAGATCCCCGGTCTTCTTGTTTCCTCTGCCCGGTTGCTGACAGGCCGGTGGCGCGATCCGCTGGTGGGCCGAGACATCCTCGTAGGGATTGCAGCCAGCGCATGCGTCCCGATCGTGGTCCTGCTCTTCTCCCTGACATGCCAATTGAGGACGGGCACCTCCTGCGATCTCGACTCGCCGGTCGCGACGTCTCTTCAGTCTCTCGGGCTCCTGAGCAGCAATATGCTATATCAGTTGGTCTTGTGGGGTGTCTTGGGTTCCCTGATGCAGGCGAGCGTGTTCTGTTTCCTGATCGTTATTCTGCGGAGACGGATGTGGGCGATCCTATCACTTCTCCTGCTGTATTCCGCGCTTTACACAGTCTTCTTCGACCGCGGGGTCATCGTTGCCGAGCTGGTTGGTGCCGTCGGCCTGGCAAGCGTCGTAACGGTTCTTCTCGTGCGGTTTGGGTTACTCACCGTCTTTGCATACATCTCAAGCGCTTTCTGCTACAGCCTTCCCGTGACGCTAAGGGGAGATGCCTGGTATGCAGTTCACGCGTACACCGTGGCCGCACTTATGCTTGGTGTCGCGGTCGTGGCGTACCGGATCGCCTGCGCCGGGCAACGGCTGCTGAAGGATGAACTGTCGGCGTCCTGACCTCTCTGCGGCCCAAACCATCGCGGCCACCGGTGCGTCAAATGACCGACAGTTCTTTCCAGAGGGCCCGCCGCTTAACCCTGCGGTGAGATGCCGCCGGATCGTCGGCGCGCGGAGTCTTCCGTAAGCCTTGCTAGAAAAGGATTCAACTCCCCGAGTAGGACTCGAACCTACGACCTAGCGGTTAACAGGCGTTCAGAGAATCCTCGCCGAAGAGCCATCAAGTCCTTTGATTACAGCATGTTAACCCGATTTGTGCGAATTCGCAAGTGATTGCATTTCTTCTCGTTCTTTCGCACGTTGACGCGGTATTCGCAGCGCAAAACGGTAGTCAAGACGGTAGCTTGAAAAGCCGCTGAACGCTTCCAGAAGTCAGCTGGTCGGCGCGTCGGAAGATGGTCGCAGGCACGGACCGACTGTCAGCGAAACAGTTTCACGACCGATAACCACTGTCGCCGAGAATCGGTAAGTGCATATATATCAATGCTTTACTGGTATCTTGACTCGTTCTGGCGTAGACTGAAATCAGCCGAAATGGCCCCAGAATGTAGCACGCTGGTAGCACGAGTAATCTGCCGATTGAGGGAATTCGGAGCCATGCCGAAGCCCGTCACGGCGATCAGTTTCACGAAGACGGCAATCGTAGCGATTAAGCCACCCACTGATCAAGAGCGCGTGTATGTTTACGACAAGCGCACGCCCGCACTTGCCCTTTGCGTAACCCAGGGTGGAGGCCGGACCTTCTATGTATATCGTCGCATCCACCGACGACCGGTACGTGTTCGGCTGGGACGGTTCCCCTCGCTAGATGACGATCGACCAAGCACGAAAGCAAGCCGGTTTCTGACGTTGCTTTGCAAGCTATTCAACTACGGAAGACGGACGCTCAGATCTGACAAGACCAACGCCTGCGAAGGCGTCCGCCGATACCACGAAACAACCCGCGAGCGTTTCCTCAATGAGAAAGAACTCAAACGACTCATCCGTGCGCTGGCGTCTGAACCCGAGCCGTTTCGAAGCTTCTTTCTCCTGTCACCGGTCACTCAAGCCGGTCGGCTGCAATTGCGACGATGTCTTGGGTGGCTGCCGAGCGGCGATCGGCTCTCTCACCACATGCATCACCGGGCCGCCTGTGTCGCTCGCCGAGGAATTCCCCGATTGCGAAAATCTGAGCGGCACGATCTTCGATACCGACGGAGATCCAGATGTGGATTAGGCTATGGTTGCTGTCGCCGCAACGATCGTCTCACGCTTCAACGCCAGCTCAATCTGTGCTGGTCGCGACCGATTCCGTTTCCCAACAGCATTGTCGATGAACCACGCCATCACGACATCAGCAGCAGCCACGCTTCAATCCAAGATCGAATCGGCGGATGGCAGGTTATAACTATATGGCATTCTCCCCTACTGCGGGCCGGTTAACTGCTCCTGGAACAGCCCGAAGTCTATCAGATCCACCGTGCCGTCGCCGTTGAGGTCCGCAGAACCTGCCGGAGTACACCACAACGCCCAGCCTCGGTCGGCAAACCCACTTACCTTGAGATACCGATTCCCGGAATTCAGGTGCGTGTACTCCGAACCGCGCGGAGCAAAGAGGGATGGGGGCATCTTGGTGGGGTCGCTCCAAAACTCGCTCTGAATCCGGTAAAATCCTGTTTCGGGGGCCACCGCGCTGAGGTCGGTATCCCCTTGGTCGTCAGCCGTGAAAGGCTTCATCGCGTCGATTTCCACATCGACTAAACGCAGGTTGGTATTCTTCTTGTCGCTTTTCGGAAACTTCCAGATTCCGATAGCCCCGAACCTCATACAGTGACGATTGACAGAGCAGACAAACCGCGAGTTCTCCACTGTCGTATCGTTTGTGGCTCGAAGTACCAATCCAGTGTTCACGTTGTCGATCATTTCGCACGCGCGTACGGTTACACGGTTCGTCTGATCCGCCCCAAAGAGCGGGCAGACGTCCGAAAGGGTGATGCCTCCCTGGTTCCCAATGAAGGAGCAGCCTTCGATCAGAATGTCCTCACCAGCGTCCACGGTAAGACCAGCCGCCCCATTGTTTTGCGCTAAAACCTCAACGACCTTGATGTTCCTCGGAGGAGGGGTCCCGTCTGGACGTCTAAACCTGATTCCCACTAGCCTGTTGTTCTCGTAGGTCCCTCCGACGACACGTATGTGTGTGGATGGATACGGTGTGTCGTCAATACTGGTTGCCGAGATTATCATTCCATCGTTTCCGTTGTCGTGAGAATGGCATTCGCTGATTATGGCTCGGGCGGCTCCCTCTATGCCGATGCCGATACGCCCGAAACCCGAATCCGTCCCTGCGGGCTGCGTAGCGTTCTTCGTTTCGCAGTTATGAACCAACACATCCGTCGTGATCGCTAGAAGGATGCCGGCCTTTGGAATGCCGTTTACTGTGCAACCCTCAATTAGGCCGCTTGTTCCTCCAGACAAACCTATCCCATTCAGATTTCTTAATTCAACGCTTCCCGGTGGCAACGTGTAGTCTATGGAAACGTTCTTCACCATGCAGTCGTGACAGTTGTTGATTTGAATAACAGATGTTGAGACGGTACCAGGGTATACTCTCCCATTAGTTGCCTCGATCGCAATATCGAGAATGGTCAGGCGCTCAATCCCTGGTAGCGGAGGGAAACCTGGGCTTACAAGGATAGCCTCACCATCGGGTGACTCCGCCACGAGCACAGCCCCGGCTTCGCCTTGAAGCGTGAGGTGGTTAACCTCGGGACGAATCGGCCGATTCAACACGTACCGACCAGAGGGAAAGAAAACGACGCGGGCACCCGAATTAACGGCGGCCTGAGTGCCAGCCCAATCAAGTTCGTCACAGAGCGATGTCGCGTGTGGATAGACAGCCTGCGCATCCTCTAGCGTCGAAAACAGGCAGCTCAACGGATGAGAGTCCCCGTTCCCGATGGCCCCAAAATCTAGCACGGTTGAGCACGATTGAGCGTTTGTGGTCGGGGACCCGCCGCCAGGGCATTGGATGCCGGCCTCCAACCAGCGGGCGTGGCCGTTGAAGCCGTCCTGACCGAACTGGCCGCTTTCGTTCAGCACGACCGTGAACAACGCGTTCCGAACGTCGAAGTTGCTGACCGTTTGGTTGTTGCCGGTCTGCGCGCCTTCGGTTGCAGCGTCCCGAAGGCTGAACACGAAGTCACAACCACCGCAATCTGATTCTTCGCTGCAATTGACGGCTAGGCCGCCATGTTTAAGCTGGTCCTGGTAGGTGAATGCGGTACCGACGGGCCGGGCAGCAATGACCGGCTGGTCGGCAATCGCCACAACGCTCGCCACAACCGCACCGATGATAAGTCTAGGATTTTGCATGATGATTCTCCCTTTCAGCTCGCAAACAGGCGCGCCGATAGAGTTTTTTCGCTCCGGCGTCCATATTTTGACGCGCTATCTCGTACTCGGGCGGGGATGTGAGGACGCCGTAAGAATGAACTCAATCGCCAAGACGGCAAACCGCATTGTGCTACTCACAGCTTCCGCCTCCGTCGATCTGAATCCAGGACGTGCCGTTGCAGAAACACAACTCGTTCAAGGAATCATCGTAATAGAGCACGCCTTTCGTATCGCAGACTCCAGGTGAATCGGTCGGAACCATACTCATCGATTTCAAACCGGAGACTGTCCCGGCGATGTTCCTGTAGACGACGTTCTCGTCAGAGTCTTCAAGTTGTATCGTTGGTTCTGGCGCGCGGAGTCGAAAGATCCCGTTCGCCACGTCCTGAAAAGCCATATTCCATGAAACAGGAAGGCCTCCCGTCCTGACCACTCCGTCTCCTTCGAACAGAAACCCAACGTTGTCGAACGAAACGCGAACGGTGCCGGCATTAGGAATCGCAATTTCCCCTCGCAGGGAAGCACCCCGAATCGACACCGGTCGCTCACCAAGCGTTCGAATGTCGATGACCGTGTTACCACCACTGGTTGGACATCCTCTCTGCAGGATGTTCTCCAGTGCGATGGGACCGCCGGGGTCTACCGCACCGAGTTCTATCAGCTTGCAGTCCTCGCTCCGCCAGCCGTTTATGACAATCTGGCCTCTGCTTACAATGGCGAACTGATCCGGCTCCGCCCTCGTACTAACCATGCCCATGATGTTTACCGCGCCGGCGCGAACAAGGATATGATTCCTATGGTTACTGAATCCCAACGAAGACGACGGGGCAAAATTAGGCCCGATCAAGTTCACCCACTCGGCGTTCTGAGCGTTGATGAGCAGACCAATCGCCCCAGGTCCACCGCCTCTGAACCGAAGATTGATACCGGTTACATTCTCCAACTGCCCGCCATTCAGATGGATCTCATCGGCTTCCCCGAGCACAAGCCCATAGCTTTGGTAGCCCAGCAAGTCCAAATCCTCCAGCCGAGGTCGGTGTATCGAGGAAAATGCGCATTCTCCGTCAGGTGTGCAATCGTCACTCGATTTGCATAGCTGTCCGGGCTTGTCGCCGCCGAAGCACTCTTTTTGACCGATCGCTAGGTGAAGGCAGATGCCTGCATGGGGAACGCCAGGCTGGTTCGGGTCACGTCCGTCACGTCCGTCCAACCGAATTCCCTGGATAAATGGTTGATGAATGCCGGCAGGAACTTCGAGCATTGTGCCACCGGACGCTTCGGCCGCCCATTTCAGGGTTGGACCACTCGTGATGCCGGGGTTCGCCGAACCGACAAGTCGTGTGCCGCTCTTCTTAAATTGTACGGTCGATTCCAGGCGGTAGTATTGAAGCGTGGGCGGGACGACGACGGTTCCGCCTCTTGTGCCGACCGCCGCCATAGCGGCATTGAATGCGGGGGCGTCGTCATTGATCCCGTCACCCACGGCCCCGAAGTCCCTGACATTGAATACGGGCATCGTTCCCAAGGCATGAAGGGCATAGAGTGTCGGCGTGATGGGTTGTCGTGGTATTAGTCGCGTGGGGGCCTCATCTTTAGGGCACTGTACGTCGATCTCTAGCCAGCGCGCCGCCCCCTGCCATACGCCGTTCGTCAATCCACCAGTGTCGTGTGGGGGACCGAAGTCAAGATCGACCGCAAACAGCCCATCGACGACCACAGCAGACCTGAGCAGCTCAGGACCCACTTGTAAGTCGGATGACTCGTCGCCGTACAGCCGAAAGGTGAAATCACACCCTGTAACTGCGTGAGTGACCGGCCGGCCTTCTCGCTTGAGCTGGCCTTGATAGGTGAATCCCGTGCCGACGGGCTGGGCCGCGATGACCGGCCGGCCCGCAATCGCGGCGACGCTCGCCACAACCACACCGATGATAAGTCTAGGTTTTTGCATGATGATTCTCCCTTAAGACTCGCAACGAGACGATGGCACGTGTAGCCATCGACTCCACGCAGGCGCCAACGCCCACTAGGATCCGTTGAACTGAAGTTGGAACAAGCCGAAGTCGAACAAGTCCACGTCTTGGTCCTGGTCCAGGTCTATGCAGGGGCAGTCGTCGCCTGTGAGGAGCGTGCTCGGCCCCGATGAACAGTCTATGAATGTCGTGTGGTCAAGCAGATTCACGGCACCGTCGAAGACACAATCGCCCGGAACCTGCGCGAACCAGAACCCGCCGGTGAGTTCGTACCCCGACTCGACAGTCCCCACCATGGGCCCGCCGGCATCGGGTTGACCGACGGTGCCGGAAAGTTCGTACTCGCCGTCGTCGCTTGTACTGAACATCACGCCGCCGCCGTCAATCGTGTACCACGACAGGTCGTAATCCGTTGATCCGCCCCGCGCCGTCGGTTCCGTGGCGCCCCGGCTTTGCCCGAAGGCAAGCAGCCCTATAGAAGACAGCGCCAAAAAGAGAAGTCCTGCACCTCTCAGCGTGCCCGAATATTCGTGCCATTTTCTGCTCATTGTTCACCTCTTTTTCTTGCAATCAAGTATGGGACGATCCCATCCCGCTGGGATTTTTTTTACCGCGCCGAGTCCGGCACGCACGCAAGGCTCGCTAATCCGAGTTCCGCCGTCTGTGGGTAACCGCCCGGCGGTAGACCGAACAGGCCACAAATCGCCGTAATTCGTAGAATATATAGCCACGTGTCCATAACTGCCGGTCTTCGGTGCCATCCATAAAGCTAATGAATAGTGACAGTTCCGTTTACCGGTACGACGAGTCCTGGTGTAGAGAACACGGTAGTGCCGGACTCGTCATAGTCGCCAGCGCTGATCCGCATATAGCTACCGTTAACGGCAGCGTCTATGCCCTCTTGCACCATATCGAAAGGATTCGCCTGGGTTCCGTCCTCGACGCCGCTGTTGTTGGCAAGATCCACATGCACGGTTTGCGATACGCCCACGCGGTACATGCCGCGCCCGAACGTAGCTGCCATGAGAAAATCGTTCCCCTGCCAGAACAGTTCAGATATCTCAACGTTCACGGGGCCCTCGTGGTCCACATCTGAAAATAGCGGCGCGCGGTTCCAGTTCAGTCCCTTGTCCTCCGAAGCGAACACGCCTAAGTCGGTGCCAACGTAGACCCAATTCGTATTCGTCGGGTGAAAACGAATGGTGCTCACATGAATTGTGGGAATCGTGTTCGGACCGGTCCCCTGCCGCAACTCCCAGGTGGCGCCTTCATCCGCCGTGAACCAGATGCTGTTGTTGTTGTAGCCGCCGAACGTCACGAAGACTTCCCTATCGTTCAGCGGATTGATCGCGATGTCCGTGACCCAGCGGTTGGGGAGCAACGCCACGCCGGCGTCGTCGATGTTTACGTTGACCCAGGTTGCATTGTTTATCGTGTTGCCAGGCGACGTTGTCGTTCTGGACACGCGACCGTCATGCACCGATTGCCGGCAGCCACTGGAGTTGTAGCCGACCCAGATTCGCGTGCTGTTCTGCGAGGAAATGTCGATAGCGCTGCAGAGTGGAAAGACGCAGGTCTGCCCGGCAGGGAAGTTAGGACAAGTTACGGTTGAGGAGCAGGGGAGCGTGCTTGGCGTACAAGTATTGCGTGCGAAGATGGCGCAGGTGCTCGCCGTTCCAGCGCGGATCGACTGCCAATTTCCTGCCGAGTTGGTCGTGCGCCAAATGTTCTGGCCTCCCGCCACGAGAATTGTCGGATCCGTCGGGTCCATGACAAAAGGCGCAATGAAAAGTGCATTGCCACCTGCGTCACCGAGGCCTGTGGTTGCACCAGAAAAATTGTTACCACCATCGGTACTCTTGCGAATGGTCAGCTGGGTCCGTTCGCCATAGAGTATAAAAGGACTATTGTAGTCAACAGCCGCATATCCTCCGTCGCCCGTGGACGGCTGAAGCCAAGCCTGGGCCCCATCGGTGGGGCGATATCTGGACTGATCGTTGTCCTGCGATCCGCCGAGGATGACGCTACCGTCCGGTGCTGCAGCTCCGCCGTAGAACTGAGTAATCCCCAGGTTGTTGGCAAGGTTAGTCCACCCGCTATTCGTAGTCACGGTATAGATGTTGTTCGCGCGCTGAATACCACCATCGTTGGCAAAATAGACAGTGCGATTCTGCCCCGGACCCGAGCCGTACTTGGGATGCTCGACGATGAAATGGTGATCCGGGCTGTTGGTGTAGAGACAAATTCCCATCGACAGGAGAGACCCGAATGAATCAGGCAACAGCTTCGAGATGGCGGGTCGAAAATCATCCTCGTCCGCCGGATGTATGGTGCGGTCGATGGTATCGATGGTGGTGGATCGGCCCGCATAATGGCGTGCGATTTTCATGCCCGCCACGCCGGGCATCAGGGGGAAGCCGTAGTAGAAGTAACCTGTCGGGTCATCGATCCCCCAGATCGGCAAGGTGCCGAGTTCAAACAGTTCGGGCTTTTTCGGCCAGACCCAGCCAATGACGTGCCGGGTCACCTCCAGTTCGACACCGATGTCACCGAGCAGCTTTGACGTCCAGGCCCCGGCGGTGAAGATGACATGCCCGGCTTCATAGGTTGCGCGCTGGGTGCGAACCGAGATATGGCTTTCGTGATCGTCCCAGCC
>JADFIX010000091.1:6797-9052 GCA_022566435.1 Planctomycetota bacterium | reverse complement strand
TTCGACGGTGATCGGGGCATTCAGAGCCTCGCGGGGCTTCTCGGCGATCAACCGAGCGTACAGTTTGTCGTGCCGGGCGACTCGCTCTTCTCGCGTGATGCCGCCCACGGCTACTTCCGCCGCGGCGCGTTTGACCGGCGCGTCAGTTTCTCGTTCCTTGTTCTCGTTCGCATTCGCGACGGGAGCCGTTGGCGTACGCGTGGCGGCGGGTTTCTCCGCTATCGCTTTCTCGCGCCCCACCTGCGACCATGCATCGGTCGCGATAAGACCCACAACCGCCACGATTGCGACCACGAATCCGCATCGCAACATCTGATTTCTCTTCCTCATTTTTTTTCCTCTCGCAGAACGCCGCGACTCCGAATGAAAGCTCTACGTCGCTGGTGCGCGCCCGCACACCGACCGACGACGAATCGTTACCTTGTCTGTCTTTGTACTCAGCCCAGCCTGCGCTCCTGCGCCAAGGCGCGGTCATTTCAATTGAGAATAACTCGCCTGATCAAATCGCAATTCAACCTGATCGAAGCATGTTGACGTCAATGCGAAAGGTCAATCAGAAAAGGCCTTCGACACCGGCACCGTTTTCGCGCGCAGTTCCGAGCACTCGTCCATGCGCCAAGGAAACTGAACATGCTCCCGACAAACGCATTTGAGAGAGGTGGCCGAAATGCTCGCTCGCCAACCAATCCTGCGACCAGTGTAATTGATCGCGGTCCAAAAATCCAACGAATTCTGCTCGACTTTATCGGTCTTTCCAGGGTTCGGCTTGACGAGCGGGCCTGACAGATCGTCATCACCTTGGTAAATCACACGCTGCCGTTGCAATAGGAAGGGCGGAGTAGGCTCTGTAGCCTACTCCGCCCCGAATCAATCAAACGAACCGAGAATCAATCAGCGGCCGTCGAACCAAGGCCAATCGTGCCGCGGATTTCGATTCACCCTAGCGCCTATGGCCTACTGCATTTCCCATTGTTCTTGCAGTTCCCCGAGCAGCAATCGCTGTTATCGCTGCAGGGGGCGTTTTGGCCTCCGCAAGGACAATCGTCGTCGTTGCTGAACGCGCAGCCCGGCGGGCAGCATCCGTCACCGTTCTGGCACGCCGGGAAGGCGTTGTCGCACGTTGCGGAGCACGTTCCCCCGTTGAGACAAGTATCGGTGGAACATGCATCGCCATCATCGCAGTCGCCGTTCACGTTACATGCTATGGTCGTGCAGGAGCCTCCGCAGCACAGATCGGCACCGGCGTTACATGAGGTGCCATCCGCAACCGGCGTGTTCTGGCAGGCATTGGCGACACAATCGTCGACGGTGCATTCGTTCGCGTCGTCACAATCGGCGGGTACCGAGCAACCGCAATCGATCGCACAATTGACATCGTTTTCCGTGCCTTCGCAGGTCCCGTCGCCGCAGCATGAAGCGGACGCGGGGACGTCCGTGCATGAGAATCCTCCGCCGTTGCACTCCGGCGTCGAGGAATCGCAAACAATGGCGCCCTGTCCGTCACCGTCGCCACAGCAGAATCGGCCGTTCGGGTTGCCGTTTTGCTTACCGTCGCAATCGGCGGGGCAACCTACGCAGTCTTCACCGTCAGCGGCCTCGCAGATACCGTTACCACACTCCGCACCACTGCCGGTAAAGCAGTCGTTCGGACAGTTGTTGCAATCTTCGCCGGACTCGCAAGTGCCGTCGTTGTCACAGGCCGGCGGATCGCACGTGTCCGTGCCTTCATTGCAGGTCTCGCCGCCCGTGCACGGATCACCGGTCGAGCTGCAATCCAAGACGGCATCGCAGAATTCCGTGCCGTTGCAGAAGAGGCCGTCGTCCGGACAATTGGCATTGTTCGGCGTAAAGACGCAGCTTTGGGCGACACAATCGTTGTCGGTGCAAGCAACGCCGTCGTCACAATCAGCCGGCACGTTGCACTCCGGGCCTAGAAACGAAAGCGAGTTGATCGCGTCGATACGACCAAATCCGTACACGTTGTCGAATCCGGGGGCACCGAGATCGATCGCACCGTCGCGAATGTGTTGGCGAATCTCAGCAGGTGTCAAAGACCCATCGGCGCTGAGAAGAAGCGCCGCCAAACCCGCCACATGCGGCGAGGACATGCTCGTACCACAGAAGCCGACGATGCCGTTCGGCGAATTGTCCTTGTCGGCCGAGAACGTAATACAGCCTGGGGCCACTACATCCAGCGCGCTGCTGTTATTGCTCTGGCACGAGATTTCGTCGACGGCCGGTGTATTATCCGTGCA
>JADFIX010000091.1:0-6785 GCA_022566435.1 Planctomycetota bacterium | reverse complement strand
CTGCTTGTGCACGCCGGAGGGTTGAAGCACCAGAAAAAGCTCGACTGCCCGGGAAATTCGCAACTCGGGTAACTATCATCGAAGGTCAGCCCCACGGAGATGACCTTCGACCCGCACGCCGGTGTACCCATGGAATTGTTGAAACCATCGTTGCCCGAAGAGGCGACAACCACGACGCCCGCGTCGACGGCGTTGTTGGAGGCCGCCGCCGCTGAATCGCCGTCACAGGTTCCGGAAAAACTCCCAGCACCGAGACTCATGTTGATGACGTCGCAGCGCGCGCCGGAAGGCGACTGATCCGCACCGTAGTTGATTCCGGCGATCACGTCGGAGAAGCTACCACTTCCTGAGGCACCGAGAACCTTGATACCAATGAGCGTGGCCTGCGGCGCGATGCCCTGAAAGGGCTCCGAGCCAACGCAGCCGAAATCGACGCTGAGAGTGTCTCCACCCACGGCCGTCCCGGCGACGTGCGAGCCGTGCCCGGCGTCGTCCTCCGGATCGTTGTCGTTGTTGACGAAGTCGAAACCCGCGGCGGTGTCGATCCGGGTGGAATACATCGCGCTATCGCTATCGATACCGGAGTCGATGATGCAGACACGTATGCCCGCACCGTCCGCCGACAACCCAGCCGCGGCGATCTGACTTTGCAGGGCACGAATCAGCGGTGTGCTGTCGTTCATGTGTGCGTGAACCTCGCGGTCCTCCTCCACCCTGGCAACGCCCGGTATCGCAGCGAGCGCGTTCAGCGCGCCTTGCGGAATGCCACGAAGGTTGATCACGTTGGGTAGGATGTCGTATTCATATTTGACGTGCCCGCCCTGAGCGGCTGCGAATCCACGAACCGGACCGCGATCGGCGCCCGGTTGCATGTGCACCAGCACGCTGACGCGACCGCCCGCCGCAGCCTGCGTTTGCGCTTGCCCGTTTTGGGCGGGCGTGGCCGGCGGACCGTCGCCGAAGCGCGTTTTACCCGGAATGAGTGGATCCGCGAATGCGACGCTGGCGACAACCAGCCCGCCGATCGCGGTTACGACCAATAATGCCCTGTTTAACCTCGTTTCCATCGATATCTCCTTCTTCCAACTTGGTTTCGGACCAGCGCCCAAACTGAGCGACATACCGCGGACCGCCACGACGCCGACCCTCCCAGACGGTATTCCGGCAACGGAAAACCGTGCCGAATCATATACATGCTCGCCCTCACATAAAAGGTCCGAAAAACGTGAGAGCATCCTACATGGGCGGCTCGATCGATGTCAACCAAAATCTCACAGACCGTACATGCCCAAATTAACAATGACCGACGATGCCAGAACAGCCTCCTGATTCAGGGACGCCGACCATGCCTGTCATACGAGTTGGCGGTACTTGAGTCTTTGTAGCGCGGCGCTAGAGAGGGATGCAAGGAACAGTCAGTCCCAAGAACTCGGGAAGATGTACGCTATACAGTCTACTTTGCCCCATCAAAAAAAATGCCTCCTCCACAGAATCTGCGGTAGCACGAATTGTTCCTTCGTTCTGAAAACGCTGTTTTTGGGCCGCTGACGGCGTTCCTGTGCCGGTCAGCGAGGCGGAAAACTGGTACCAAGTTTCCGGGGCAGTGCAACACCAATACTCAGCGGCTGTTTCGCCTGCGGCTCGGGACCCTTTCGGCCGTCGCGCGCCCTACTGGGCGACGGCCGAAAGGGTGTGACGCAGGCAGCCTGCGGACGGGCTCCCCGAGGTCGGAGCCGTCTGAGGCTTACACAGATTCTGCGGAAGAGCCAAAAAAATTATGTGCCATGATCGCCTTGGTGGAATCAAAGCCATGGTTGGTCGCATATCGGATTCGGTCATGACGTGTTGTGACCGCCGAGGAGCGTGTTTCAACTGAAAACCAAAGTACTGGAACTCGCGCGCAAAGAGCACACAGATTTCGCATTTGCACACGCTAGACGCCGCGCCTGGCGAGCACGGCGCATCCTCGATAGACTTACGTCGCGGTCGCCCGGAACGTGCACGATGAAAACAACATGTGAAGGCGGGTCGGTGCTGTCGGAGATCGGACGGAAATTCCTCCGGCTGCATCTCATTCCCGACTTCGGCCCGAGGCGCTTACGCAGGCTTCTCGACTTTTTCGGATCGGTGGATGCAATCCTGGAGGCATCCGGTGCCCAGCTCGCGCAGGTCGATCAAGTTCCCAACAAGGTGGCGAGCGCGATTGCGGGAGCCAACGACGAGGCCGTCGACAAGGAAATCGAAACCGCCGCCGAGTACGGCGCGCGGATCATCAGTGTCGAAGACGATGATTATCCGAAACCTCTGCTGCAAACCGCCGACCCTCCCACATGCCTGTACGTGCGCGGTTCGCTACGACCGACGGACGCGGTGGCCGTGTCGATCGTCGGCACGAGACGCTGTTCGCACTACGGTGCGGAGCAGGCGGTCCGGTTCGGTGAGTTGCTGGCCCAGGCGGGTTTTACGATCGTTTCCGGTCTGGCGCGCGGCGTGGACGGGCACGCTCATCGCGGTGCGATTCAAGCGGGCGGTAGAACGATCGCCGTCCTCGGCAACGGGCTGGCGTCCGTCTATCCGCCTGAGCACGAATCTTTGGCCGCGGATATCGTCAACAGCGGGGCGCTGATGAGCGAGCTCCCCATGACGATCAGCCCGACACGAGAGAACTTCCCGCGGCGCAACCGAATCATCACCGGGCTCTCACTCGGCGTCGTGGTGGTCGAGGCCGGTAAGCGCAGTGGTGCGCTGATCACTGCCCGTTTAGCGCACGACCTGAATCGCGAAGTCTTCGCAGTGCCGGGACGGGTGGACTATCCGGAAACATCGGCGGGTACGAACGGTTTGATTCGTGATGGACAGGCCAAGCTCATCACCTGCTTGGAGGACATACTCGACGAATTGGAAGTCGTCGGACGGATCATGGGTCGCGATCTCGCCAAACCTAGCGAGGGCACCTCATCAACGACCGCCGACGATTCTCTGCCGCTGAGCGAGCATGAGCGTACCGTTCTACAAGCCATCTGCGACGGGGCGGAGGATGCCGATGATATTTGCGCGAAAGCCGGGTTGGAATCCGGCAGGGTAACGACGGCTTTGACTTCACTCCAGTTGAAAGGGCTAGTCACCCGACTACCGGGCAATCGCTTCGCGAAACGCCGTTCGGGTTGATCGTACGGAACAGCATATTCCAACCGGCGCACCCAGCGCACCGTCTGATCTCGTGGTCACTCGGCGTTCGAATACGGTTCGTCACAAAATTCCCGGTTGTTCTACAGACGGCTCTAGCCTCGGTCTACGCCGCGCGTGTGGTCACGCTTCGCCCCAAAGGGGCAACAACATGTGAGCCCAGGGCATCGCCCTGGGTCTGCGACGCGCAATAGCAAAAAGCCCTGAAGGGGCGCAACAAACAATCAATCTCAAACGTACCGTTCATCAAACTAAAACACGATGGCGACTCAAGCCGGTCCTCAGGGCGTTGCCCTGGGCTGACGTGTGGCTGCCCCTTTGGGGCGAACAACGATCGCACACGAACAACAGGGGCAAACCGCGAACGCATACGAGGCGCAGATCGTACGCGCGACCAAGCTCGATCGCAAGCGACTTGTGTAGAACAGCGAGGGGCCTTGCCCTGAGCTAAAATGTCGCTGCCCCTTTGAGGCGAATAACGATCGCACACGTGGCGTAGATCGTACGCCCGGGCAAGATTGATCGCAAGCGACTTATGTAGAACAGCGAGGGCTAAAACGCCAGGGGCTACAGACCTTCGGCCCCTAGCGGCGCTGGTGGTGAGTCTCCGAAAGGTCGCCAATTTGCGGACGGTCGTAGTCGGGCCAATTGATGCAGCCGCTTGACCGCGCGGATGCACACCGCTATTCCGACCGCCAGAACCGTGGCGTGAGAAGCGCCACGATCGTAAAGACTTCTAGTCGACCGAGCACCATCAGGATGCTCAGTACGATCTTTCCCGCGCCTGAAAACCATTCGTAGTTCTGGGTCGCGCCCACCCTGGCCAATCCCGGACCGATGTTGTTGAGCGTCGCGACCGACGCCGTGGCCGCCGTGGTGATGTCGATATTGCGGTCAGCCTCCAGAACCATGAGCGCCGCGGTGCCCGCCGCAAACAGACCTGCAATGCTGACTAGATAAACAAGCGTGTTGATCTTCAACTCGGAATCGATGGCGGATTTTCCGATCTTGACGCTTCGAACCACGGTACGCCGGTAGACGTGCTCGATCTCCGCCACCAAAATCTTGACGGCGATCAGAATGCGAACGACTTTGATACCGCCGCCGGTCGATCCGGCGCAAGCCCCGCAGAACATCAGCATCAGCAGCGTCGTCTTGGCGACAAACCCCCAGGTATCGAAGTCCGCCGTGCAGAAGCCGGTCGTCGTCTGGATCGACACGACTTGAAACAGACTATCGCGGACGACACGCCCGACGCCCATCGCCTCTTCACTATCGGGTGTCGCCGCGCCGCGCTGCAAGAGACTGACGGTAATAATCACCGTGCCCACCACCATAATCGCAAGATAGGCGCGCAATTCCGGGTCCTTTACCACCGTGCGCCACTGCTTGTGCAGAAGCTGGTGAAACAAGGAAAAATTGATGCCGGCCAGAATCATGAACACGATGATGACCACGTGAATGAGTGTAGAATGAAAACCGGCGATGCTACTATCCAATGTGCTGAACCCGCCGGTCCCAAGCGTGGCAAAAGTGTGGCAAACGGAGTCGAACCAGCCCATCCCCGCCAGTCGTAGGGCCAACACTTCGATCAAAGTCAGCCCCATATAGATGAACCAGAGTGCCCGTGCGGCGTCCTGAATGCGCGGCCTGACACCCTCAGGTGTCGGCCCGGGTGATTCGATTCGATACACGCGCCGACCGCCCACGCCCAGGATCGGCAGGACCGCCACGAATAGCACGACAATACCCAGTCCGCCGAGCCAATGTGTGGTGGCTCGCCAGAGCAGAAGGCTGCGCGGAATCGAACTGATAACCGGCAGGATCGTCGCACCCGTCGTGGTCAAGCCGCTGATGCTCTCGAAATAGCAGTTGATCGAAGAGTCAAAGCTATGAGGTGTTGTGGCAGCGTCCGGTCGCATGACCGACCAGAGACGATAGGGAAGAGCCCCAACGCCCGCACCGACTAACCAACTCAGGGCGACCAGGAGCAGTGCTTCGCGCTGCCCCAAGTAGCTTCCCGGCTTTTTCCCCGCAGCCAGCAAGGCGAACCCGAGAAAGGCACCGCCGGCGGCGGCGACCAGCAGGGCCCGAAGATCCGCCGAATTCGCGGTCATCCCTACCAGATGGTCGAAATACGCAAAACCCGCGAGGGCCAGGATCAGCGAACTGAACACCAGCATTAACAGACCGAGCAGATGACTGACGACACGTAGATCGAGACTCATTTGGTTCCGAACAGTTTCCGCAGCCCGTCGCGAACTTCTCGCGGTCCGATGACGAGAACCACGTCTTCCGCTTTCATCGTATCCTCCGCCCCAGGGACGTGAACGTCGTCGTCACGACGAATGGCGGCAATCATCGTCCGCGGCGGCATCTTAATATTCCGGAGTTCTTGTCCCAGGATTTTGGCGCGCTTGGCGGGAAAAACTTCAAATACTGCGGCAATGCCGTTCGCAAAACTTGCCAGCTCTCTCACGGGTCCGGTATCGATCAGGTGTTGAATCGTGCTGACCGCCACGGCCCGCGGACTAAAGGCATGGTCGATCCCGACATGCGGCAACAGGTGCAGGTACTTGGATCGCTGCACGATGGCAATGGATGACGGTACGCCCATCGCCTTGGCCTGGGCACATGCGAGGATATTCCGCTCGTCGTCGTCGGTGACGGCGATGAAAGCATCTACTTTTTCCAGGTGCTCGTCAGTAAACGTCGAGGCGTCCGTGGGATCGGCTTCCAAAACGGTCACGTGCTCGAGCTTCTTGGAGAGCTCGTCGGCTCGCTCGTGGTTCCGTACAAAGACCCGCACGGCGAAGTAACGGGGTTTCAACGCCCGGCAAAGCCAAACGGCGGTGGAGGTTTCTCCCATAATCGCGATGTGCTTACGTTTGGTTTTTTCTTTGGTGAAGTGCTTTCGGGCACTGTCAATCTGCTTTGCCTCGCCGACAAGGGTCACGTAGTCGCCTCTCGCCACGACCGTCTTCGCATCGGCAATCGCGTAGCCCGCAGCGCCCTCCACGATGGCCACCCGCGTGCTTGGCGGAAGACCGACGTCGGCGAGCGGTTTTCCGATCGCGGAAACGTTGTCGGCGACGACCAACCTCTGCATGAGCAACTTGCCCCGCCCGAACTCTTCCAGGGCGATCGAGCCGGGAACCCGCAGGGTTCGGGCAATCTCGATCGCCGTCAACTGCTCGGGGCAGATCAATTCATCGATGCCGAGATGCTTCGCGAATTTGCTGCCGCGCAAGGAATAGTTTGCAGTGTGATGCACGCGCACGATGGTTTTGCGCGCCCCAATGGCCTTGGCGAAGGACGCCGCGAGCAGATTGATCTCATCGATTTGTGTCGCAGCCAGCATCATGTCGCATTTCTCTGCGCCAGCAGCGCGAAGGACATCGACGTGGGCACAGTGCCCGGCCAATGTTCGGACATCCAGCGTATCGTCAAGATTACGCAGGCGATCCGTGGACAGATCGATCACCGTAACGTTATGGCCCGCCTGTGAGAGAACTTCCGCTGCATGACCGCCGACTTCGCCCGCACCGGCGATAATTACATTCATGAGTGCCATCCCGCGCCAACGTAATGAACAGCCC